>DATIPJ010000409.1:0-6299 GCA_035472155.1 Kofleriaceae bacterium | reverse complement strand
CGCGTACCTGGTGCTGCGCCGCCAGCCGCTCGGGCTCGTCGAGGCGCCCGAGGCCTGGCGCGTGGTCTCGGCGCCGATGCCGGCCAAGGGCAAGCTGTCGGTCATCGGCTGCAGCGGCGCGGGGCGCGTCGAGCTGCGCCGGCTGCGGCGCCACCGCGCGCCCGACAACCGCGCCTTCGAGGCCGCCGAGCGCGGCGACGCGCTGGTCATCGACGCCGTTCCCGACGCCGGCCGCGTCGAGATCACCGAGAGCACGCGGGTCGAGCGATTCGCGCTACGGTCGGGCTCTCATGACGACGATTGAATATGTCGATGTCGCGACCGCACGCAGCGCGCCTGGCCTGCGGATCGTGGTGTCCGGGCTCGTCCCCAGCCCGTGGTCCGAGGCCGCGAAGGGGCTGTTCCGCGTCGCCAACCTGCCTGTGATCGCGGTGCGCCGGATGCGCGACGCCCAAGACATCACGGCCTGGACGGGGGTCGACAACGTCCCCGTGGTGCTCCACAACGCCGAGCCGGCGCGCACCAACTGGGCGGCGATCACGACGCTCGCCGCGCGGCTCGCCGGGCCCGATGTGCTCATCCCCGAGGATCCCTCGGCGCGCGCCGAGACCATGGGCCTCTTGCACGAGATCGCCGGCGAGGACGGCATCGGCTGGAACGCGCGGCTGGCGATGATCGACGCCACGCTCAAGAGCGAAGGCAAGCGCGGTTTCCCGCTGCCGATCGGCCAGTACCTGGCGACGCGCTACGGCTACACGTCCGACGGCGGCGAGCGCATCAGGTCGCGCGTCGAGCGCCAGCTCCGCGCGCTGCGCGAACGGCTCGCCGCGCAACAGGCGCGCGGCCACGCGTACCTCGGAGGTGCGCGGGTGTCTGCGCTCGACGTCTACCTCGCCACGTTCCTCACCCCGCTGACGGCGATCTCGGAGACCGATTGCCCGACGCTCATCCCAGCGCTGCGCGCCGCCTTCGGCACCGCCCACGAGGAGCTCGGTGCGCTCGTTCCCGCCGAGCTGCTCGCGCACCGCACCATGGTGTTCCAGCGCCACCTGACCTGGCCGATCGCGCTCTAGCGGCTTCACCGACCGGTGGGTCGGGTACATCGCTCGGCGAACCGGATGCATCCGCGCGGCGCACCGGCGTAGGCTGCGCGCATGTCGCCCCGCCCCACGCAACGTCACGTCTGCCTGGTCCGGCTCGGCTGGCTCGGCTGCCTCGCCGCATGCGGCTCGCCGAAGTCCGGTCCCGAGCCTGCCGCTCCGCAGCCCGCGGCCGCGCCCGCCGGCGCAACCGCCGCCGCCGCGCCCGCGCTCGATCCGCCGCAGCCCGCGCTCCGCCTGCCACGCAACTTCCTGCCGACCGGCTATCGCGCGCGCCTCGCGCTCGACCCGGCCAAGGATGGCTTCGAGGGGCAGGTCCAGATCGCCGGCGAGATCCGCGAGCGCTCGAAGGGCTTCTGGCTGCACGGGCGCAAGCTCAAGGTCACCGCGGCCAAGATCCTGCGCGGCGAGCAGTCGATCCGGGTCGACGTCGCTGCCGCGGGCGATGACCTGCTGTCGTTCCGTCCCGCGCAGGCCCTCGATCCGGGGCCGATCACGCTCAGCGTCGAGTACAGCGGCGTGTTCGATACCACCGAGGGTAGCGGCGCGTACAAGCGCACGTTCGACGACGCGGCGTACATCGAGACCCAGTTCGAGTCGATCTCGGCGCGCCGGGTCTTCCCCTGCTTCGACGAGCCCGACAACAAGGTGCCGTGGGAGCTGACGCTCGATGTTCCCAGGGCGCTGGTCGCGGTGGCCAACACCACGCAGACCGGCGAGACTGCGGTCGACGCAAACACCAAGCGCGTGACGTTCGCGCCGACCAAGCCGCTGCCGAGCTACTTGATCGCCTTCGGCGTCGGGCCGTTCGAGATGGTCGACGCGGGCAAGACGCGCGCCGGTACGCCGATGCGGATCATCGCGCTCAAGGGCCGCGCGCACGAGGCCAAGTGGGCCGCCGAGACCTCGGCGCGCATCGTCCAGCTGCTCGAGGACTACTTCGGCATCCCGTATCCGTACGACAAGCTCGACCACATCTCGCGCCCGGCGCTCCAGGGCGGCGCGATGGAGAACGCGGGACTCATCACGTACGGCAAGCGGCTGATCCTGCGCGACCCGGCGACGATCACCGCCGGCGAGCGATTCGCCTGGGTCAGCGTGGCCGCGCACGAGCTCGCGCACCAGTGGTTCGGCGACCTGGTCACCACCGCGTGGTGGGACGACATCTGGCTCAACGAGGGCTTCGCGACCTGGCTCGGGACCAAGATCGAGGCCGAGTTCGATCCGTCGTGGCGCGGCGAGGTGCTCGCGACCGGCACGCGCGAGACCGCGCTCGACGCCGACCGCGCGGTGGCGGCGCGCCGCGTGCGCCAGCCGATCACCAACGTGGGCGACATCTTCCAGGCGTTCGACGGCATCACCTACCAGAAGGGCGCCAGCGTCCTGTCGATGTTCGAGCACGCGATCGGCCCGGAAAAGTTCCGCGACGGCGTGCGCGCGTACCTCGCCAAGCACCGGTTCGGCAACGCGACGTCGTCGGACTTCGTCGCTGCCATCTCCGAGGTCGCCGGGCGCGACGTCGGGCCGGCGTTCGGCTCGTTCCTCGACCAGGCGGGTGCGCCGGTGGTGCGCGCCGAGCTGCGCTGCGACGCCGGCCAGCCGCCAACGCTGGCGCTCAGCCAGCACCGCTACGTGCTGCCCGGGTCACCGGCGCCGCCCGAGGGCAAGCCGTGGGCGCTGCCGGTGTGCGTGGCGTTCGACCGCGGCGGCGCGCGCGGCGAGGCCTGCACCAACCTGACCGAGGACCACGCCGATCTGCCGCTCGACGCCAAGGCCTGCCCGGCGTGGGTGTTCGCCAATGCCGGCGGCCGCGGCTACTACCGCACGTCGCAGCCCGAGGCGGCGATCGTCGCGCTGCGCGACCGCGGCTGGAAGCTGCTCACGCCCGCCGAGCGCATGGTCGCGTTCGGGGACGTCTCGGCGTTCGCCGCGACGGGGGAGATCGACGTCGGGATCGAGATGTCGTTCGTGCCCAAGCTGCTCGCAGAGCACCATCGCTTCGCCGTCGGCGAGGCGGCCGGCGCGGCCGGTCAGGCGCGGCGCTGGATCAGCCCCGAGAAGCTGCCGCGGCTCGACGCCTGGATCCGCGCGACGTTCGGGCCGACCGCGCGCGCCCTGGGCTGGCAGTCGCGGCCGCGCGACGACATCGACGCCGAGCGTACGCGCGCCGAGCTGGTACCGCTGGTCGCCTGGAGCGGCGACACCGCGCTGCGCGCCGCAGCGGTCGGGCTCGCCCGGGACTGGCGCAAGCTCGGCAACGCGAACCGCGCCCAGATCCTGGCCACGGCCGCCGACACCGACGGCCCCACGTTCGATCGGCTGCTCGCCGCGGCCGCGACCGAGCGCGACCCCGAGCTGCGCAGCGACCTCCTGCGCGCGCTGTCGCAGGTCAGCGACGAGAAACACCTGCGCGCCGTGCTCGCGCTGACCTTCGACACGCGCCTCGAGCCGCGCGAGGCGCGCCAGCTCGTGCTCGCCGGCCGCATGCAGCCGCAGTTCCGCGTCGTCGACGCCTACTTCCGCGAGCACCTGGCCGAGCTGCTCGCCCGCTTCCCCGACAACGGCAACGGCGGCGCGGTCGGCCTCGCGATCGCGTTCCTGCGCGGCTGCGATCCCGCGCACCGCGAGGAGGCCGCGGCGTTCGTCAAGCAGCAGTTCGGCAAGTATCCGGGCTCGCCGCGCGTGATCGCGCGCGGCCTCGAGGGCTACGACCAGTGCATCGCCGGGCGCGCGCTGCTCGGCCCCAAGATCGAGACCTGGCTGGCGAAGAACCGCTAGCGTCAACGCCGATCACATCGCGCTCCTCCTCGACGAGCATCCAGAATCTCGGCAGTTGCCGCGAGGCGGTGCGCGAGGTCCCGGCGGCGCCTCGGCGAAGCTCGGCGGAGAAACCTTTTGAGGACGGGCTGCGACGCACTCGTCGTATCACCGGCTGGTCCAGGTGCCCGTACCGAGACGGGTCTCAGCGAGGGGACACAGCCGGTTCGATTCTGATCGAACGCTGAAGGTGGACCTCGCCGATCCACAGTGATCGAGGAGGTGACGAGACACGCTCTATGGGTACGTGCTGGTCGTTCTCGGACGATCGCGACGTTCGTCGCAGGGTTCCAGTCATTGCCGCACGCCGGCGGCTCGCGTTGCGGTACCGATCTCCTGGGGCAGGTCCATTGCCGAGAAGGAGGTCGCTCATGTTCCGTATCCACGCGCTCGCGGCTGCATCGCTGTTGTGTGCTGTCGCATGTACGACCGGTTCGCCACCCTCGCCGCCGTCGAGCGACCCCGGTTCCGATCCGCCGGGCTCGCCGGATGAGGTGTCCGCCGCCACGCTCGGCATGACCGTCCTGTCGTGCGATGCGTCTGGCGCGCCGCGCCTGCTGCGGTCGATCGTGCCGCGCCCGCGTGCGGCCGGGGTCGCGCCGAACGCCGTCGCGCGCGATCATATTGCAGCGCTCGCGCCGCTGTGGGTGGGGCGAGCGACGCCGATGGCGCTGACCGACGTCGGGGCGCAGCAGCTTCGCAACGGCGCCACGGTGACGCGGTTCCGCCAGGAGGTCGGCGGCGTCGTGGTCCACCAGGGCGAGCTGCGCGTGCTGACCTACCCCGATGGCTCGCTCGCCGCGGTCTCGGGGACCTTGTTGCCTGCGGCGGGCCGCCCGCGGTTCCGGTCGTCGGCGGGTGAGGCGCTGGACCGCGCGCTCGATCGGCTGTACGGCGCGGCGCGGCCCCGGCCGTCGGTCGCAGAGGCCGGCGATCAGGGAGGCTGGCAGCAGCTGTCGGTCGCCGCGGCGCCGGGTGTGCGGGTCACCCAGGCGCGCGCGCGCCGCGAAATGGCCCAGGTCGGCGGCACGCTCGCACCGGTGTGGGCGGTCGAGATGCGGGGCGATGCGCCCGCGGGCGCGCAGCCGGAGACGAGCGGCGTCGTGGCACGCCGCTTTCTCGTCAACGACGCCGACGGCCAGATCGCGCTCGATGTCGATCTCGTTCACCACGATGCGTTCGTGTACCGCGCGTACGCCGAGCAGACCGGGAACCGGCGGCCGTTCGACAGCGTGCTCGAGAGCTTCGCGCCGCATCCGACTGGCTTCCCTGGTGGCTCGAAGCCCGGCTTCGTCAGCTCGAACCTGGTCGTGATGGACTCGTTCAATCGCACCTTCGATCCGTGGCTGCCCAGCGACGCGACGACCACCTCGGGCAACAACGCCCAGGCGTTCTCGGACCTCGACGGCTCGGGTGACTTCAGCGACGGCGACCTGCGTCCCCAGGTCACCGCCGGGCGCGTCCTCAACTACCGCTATGATCCCGAGCTCGAGCCGTTCGGCAATCCCGAGCAGGCCAATGCTGGAGCGGTCAACGCCTTCTACGTCGCGAACTGGATGCACGACTGGTGGTACGACTCGGGGTTCACCGAGGCGACCGGCAACATGCAGGTCGACAACTACGGGCGCGGCGGCGTCGACCACGACCCGACCATCATTCACGCGCAGTTCGGTGCCGCCGCCAACCAGCGAGACAATGCCTTCACCTTCGTACCGTCCGATGGGCACTCGCCGGAGATCTTCGTCAATATCGACAGCGCCGGCGCGGAGGTCACGCTCACGACGCCATCGGGGACGACCCACCCGATCGGGTTCCTGAACGGTCCGTTCGACTTCGACCTGACCGCCGAGGCCGTGCTGGCATCGGACTCGTTTCCGCCCAGCGATGACGGCTGCGGCCAGCTGACCAGCGATGTCGCGGGAAAGATCGTGCTCGCCGCGAGCTCGGATGTCTGCACGCCGCTCGGCGCGCTCAGCAGCGCGGCGTTCGCCGGCGCCGTCGGTCTCATCCTGATCGACAGCGCGTTCGACACGCCGAGGCTGTTTCGCGGGTCGCCCAGCGTCGTGTTCCCGGGCGTGGGCATCGGCAAGACCGAGGGCGCGGCGCTCCGAGCGGCGCTCGCCGCCGGCCCGGTGACGGTCACCCTGCACAGCGTGCGGATCGGACCGGAGCGCGACGACGATGTCGACAACACCACCATCGCGCACGAGTGGGGTCACTGGCTGCACCTCCGGCTCACCTCGTGCGAGATCGGCTTGCAGTGCTCCGCCATGAGCGAAGGCTGGGCCGATTTCAATTCTCTGCTCATGATGCTGCGCGAGGGCGACAACCGCTCCGGCACCTACGCCGTCGATCCCTATGGCATGGCCTACGGGTTCTTCG
>DATIPJ010000408.1:0-6366 GCA_035472155.1 Kofleriaceae bacterium | reverse complement strand
CGTACGCGCCCGACGCCCGGTCGTTCGGCGACGCGATCGGTCTGGCCGGCGAGCTCGCGGCCAAGGTCCACGACCGGGTGCGCGACAAGCTGCGGCGCGAGCCGGTCGAGGACTTCCGGATCGACTTCGAGGACGGCTACGGCAACCGGCCCGACGAGGAGGAGGATGGCCACGCCGTTGCGGCGGCGAAGCAAGTCGCGGCCGGCATGGTCGCGGGCTCGCTGCCGCCGTTCCTCGGTATCCGCATCAAGCCGCTGACCCGCGACCTCGCGGCGCGCTCGCTGCGCACGCTCGACATCTTCCTGACCGAGCTGGTCGGCAACACGAACGGCACGCTGCCGGCGAACTTCGTCGTCACGCTGCCCAAGATCCAGAGCCTCGTCGACGTCGAGCTGCTGGTCGACACCTTCGAGCAGCTCGAGGACAAGCTCGACATCGAGAACGGCGCGCTGCGCATGGAATTCATGGTCGAGACCACGCAGAGCGTGTTCGACACGCATGGCCGCTCGGTGCTGCCGCGCCTGCACCGCGCCGCCGCCGGCCGCCTCACCGGCGCGCACTTCGGAACCTACGACTACACCGCGAACTGCGACATCACGGCGGCGCACCAGAAGATGCAGCATCCGGCGTGCGACTTCGCCAAGCACATGATGAAGGTCGCGTTCGCAGGCACCGGCGTGATGCTGTCCGACGGCGCGACCAACATCATGCCGGTCAGCCCGCACCGCGGGCAGAATCTGTCCGATGACCAGCGCCGCGAGAACCGGGCCGCGGTGTTCTCTGCATGGCGGCTGCACGCCGACGACATTCGCCACTCGCTGATCAATGGCTTCTACCAGGGCTGGGACCTGCATCCCGCGCAGCTGCCGACCCGCTACGGCGCGGTCTACGCGTTCTTCCTCGACGGGCTCGCCCCGGCCTCCGAGCGCCTGCGCAACTTCGTCGACAAGGCCGCCCAGGCGACCCTGGTCGGCGACGTGTTCGACGACGCCGCCACCGGCCAGGGTCTGCTCAACTACTTCCTGCGCGGCATCGCGTGCGGCGCGGTCACCGAGCAGGAGGCCCTCGCCACCGGGCTTTCGCTCGACGAGATCCGCAGCAAATCGTTCGTGAAGATCATGGCCGCCCGCCGGGAGAAAGCCTGATCGAGGCGCCGGCGTTCGGGGTTGCGGACGCCCCCCGAGTCATGTAGACCATGGGCCCACGGAGGATGTAGCTCAGTTGGTAGAGCACCAGGTTGTGGCCCTGGGTGTCGTGGGTTCGATCCCCATCATTCTCCCCCACCGTCCCCTCAGCGTTCCGCCGCGAGCCCATCCAGATAGGCCAGGAGCCGCGGCCGGATCGCCTGCATCGCCCGGGCGCGGTGCGACCGCTCGCCCTTGGTGCCGACGCCCCGCTCGGCAAACGTCAGCCCCAGCTCGGGCACGAGGAACAGCGGGTCGTAGCCAAAGCCGCCGGTGCCGCGCGGCGCATCGAGCACGACGCCCTCGCAGCTGCCCTCCGCGGTGACGACCTCGTCGCCGAGCGGGCCGGCGACGTCGGCCAGCGCGAGCACCGAGCGAAACCGCGCCGTGCGCCGCTCGGGTGGCACATCGGCGAGCGCCACCAGGAGCTTGGCGTTGTTCGCTGCATCGCCGCCGCCGCCCGCATAGCGCGCGCTCCACACGCCGGGCGCGCCGCCCAGCGCGTCGACCTCGAGCCCGCTGTCGTCGGCGAGCGCCGGGAATCCGGTGGCGTGCGACACCTCGCGCGCCTTCTTGATCGCGTTGCCGGCGAATGTATCGGCGTCCTCGTCGACGTCGGGGATCCCCCGCCCGAGCCGCGCCGCGGCCTCGTCGACGCCGAGCACGAAGACCCCGGGCAACAGCTGGCGCAGCTCGACGACCTTGCCCGCGTTGCGGGTCGCGAACACCAGCGGCCGGGTCACGCCACGACCTGGCGCTGCGCCGCGGTCAGCCGCCGGATGCCGATCGTGGCCAGGTCGAGCATCGCGTCGAGCTGCTTGCGGTTGAACGTGCCGTGCTCCGCCGTGCCCTGGACCTCGATCAGCGAGCCGTCCTCGCTGCCGACGACATTCATGTCGACCTCGGCGTTGGAGTCCTCGCTGTACGGCAGGTCGAGCACGACCTCGCCGCCGACGATCCCGACCGAGACCGCCGCCACCGGCGGCAGCAGCGCGCGGTCGTCGGCGAGCTTGCCGGTCGCCACCAGCTGCTTGATCGCGAACGCGAGCGCGATCCACGCGCCGGTGATCGAGGCCACGCGCGTGCCGCCATCGGCCGACAGCACGTCGCAGTCGACCGCGATCGTGCGCTCGCCGAGCCGCGTGAGATCGACTGCGGCGCGCAGCGATCGGCCGATCAGCCGCTGGATCTCCTTGCCGCGGCCGCCCGGATCGCGCTTGGTGCGCGTGTGTGTCGAGCGCGGCAGCATGGCGTACTCGGCGGTCAGCCAGCCCTTGCCTTTGCCGACGAGGAACGACGGCACGCCTTCCTCGACGCTGGCCGAGCACAGCACCCAGGTATCGCCGAGCTTGATCAGCGCCGATCCCTCGGCGTGCTTCTGATAATGCGGAATGATCTCCAGCGAGCGAAGCTGGTCGGGTTGTCTGCCGTCCTGACGCATGGGACGCGCAGGCTACCTCATCCTCTGGGCGGCGGCTCGGGGGGGCGGCTCAGGGCGGTGGCGATCTGCGATCCAGCCAGCGCGCGAGTGAGACCGGCGCCATCCCGAGCAGCGCGGCCGCTTGCCCGAGATTGTCGGAGATCTTGCGCGCGACCAGGCGCATGGTGCCCTTCTCGATATCGGCCAGCGACGCCGCCGACTGATCGACCATCCACTCGAGGTCGGTGGGCGTGAAGCAATCGGCCGGGGCGCGCAGCGCGGCGATCGCCTCGGTGGCGTACTCCTGGATGATGCGCGGCACCTCGCTCGCGCGCTCGCGCATCGGCGGCACGTCGATCGGCACCGGGCCGACCAGCAGCGCGCCGCGGTCATCGCGATCGAGGCAGACCACCAGCTGCACCGACGGCTCGGGCTCGCGGAGCTGCGAGAGCAGCGCCCAGAAGTCGCGCGGGAGCCGCGAGCTGCGCACGCACAGCGAGCCTCCCGACGCCGCCTCGAGCGCGACCACGGCGCGATCGTGGTTGGCCGGGGCGCGGACCGAGCCCGGTGCGGTCCGCCGGCGGCGATCGCACGCGATGAACGGGCGGTCGGCGCCCAGCGTGCGGCGATGCAGCGCGTAGGCGATCGGGACCAGGTCGCCCTCACCGCGCAGCACCAATGCGATCCGCCGCGACATCGCGAGCCGGATCGCGCGCAGCGCGTGATCGATCAGCGCCGGCTCGCGGCCCCAGCCGAGCATGCGCGTGCAGAACTCGCGCAGCGCGATGCCGTGCGCGCTCTCGGCGATCAGCACGGTGCCGCCGATGCCGATCTCGACCCCCGAGGTCAGCGGAAACGCCTCGCGCCGCACGCCGTCCTGCCGCAGACCGCTGGTGCCCCCGGCGTCGCGGACCCAGAACTGCCTGCCCTCGTACGTGACCTGCGCGTGGACCGCGGCGACGCGCGGATCGTCGACCCGCAGCGCGCAGCCGGCCGATGTACCGATGAACCACCCGCGGCCCGGGAAGCGCGGCAGCGCGTGACCGCGCACCGCGCCCCACGGACGCAGCGACACGATCTCGCTCTGCGCCGGGTCGGCGGTCCTGCTCTCCGAGCTCCCCGCCCCCGTCTGTGGGCGCCCGGCCGCGCGCCCACCCGCTTCGACCGTTGCAACTGCCGACAGATTACTCACGATCATTCTCCTTTCAGGGCTCGTCATCGTCACTCGCGAAGACTCACGATGATCCACAACACCCAAAGAACACGACCGGCATGACAAAGGAAAGCCGTTTCCAATGCGAACGAGAAACTTGCTCAGGAGTCAGAAACAGCAAATGCCAAAGCTTGCCGAGAGGAATACAGTACGCGTGACTACGCATGTCCTCAGCTGCAGCAACGCGCTCGCGGAAAAACGCTCGAGGAGCGTGTCAGGTGATCTGCAGCGACGGCGTGAGCGGATGCGTCATTCGCATCGTCTTCGTATACCAGTGATAAAACGTGGCTGGCGGAATCTTGAGTGCGAGCGCTGCTTTGTGAACCGAGCCAAAACGCATGATGGCAGTCAGTCGATCGGCGGCATCGCGGAGTGACGCATAGTTATCCGGCCAACGATAGGACCTCAGCGCACTCTGGTTCTCCGATGTCATGTCGGATACACGCAGCTTGCTGTTGCGCTGCAGAAACATGCGGTCGAGCAGGCGATCGACCGCCTCGGGCCGGCTCGCGATCGGCCGCAGCGGCACGTGCTGCATCTGGCGCACGTAGCGCTCGCCGAGCGCCTCGGCCGCGATCTCGTACGTCCGCGCGAGCGCGAGCACGCGCACCCGGTAGCGCGACGAGAACGCCGTCGTCACGAAGCTCGTCGGCAGCCGCACGTCGTTGTCGCCCAGGTCGAGGACGAGCGTCGACTGCGCCGCCCGCTTGCGGATGAGGTCGAGCTGCTTGGTGCGATCGACCGGGACCTGCGACAGCTCGACCATCGGCCGCGCGCGCAGGAGCGACAGCGCGTGCACGATGTACGCGAGTCGGTCCTGCTCGCAGTGCGCCTCGCTGGTGATCAGCATGTGCGCGCCGTGCACCGCCGCCAGGATCAGGTCGCTCGGCGACGGTGTCTCGCTGCGGATCGAGTGCTCGTCGGGCTGGCCCAGGATGTCGATCAGCGTGGGGTAGTGCGCGCGCATCTCGTCGTTGAGCGCGAGGAAGCGATGGGGCAGGGCGCCCACCACGAACGTCTTGCCCGGCCGCAGGAAGAAATCGCCCTCGCGCTTGCCCTCGAAGTACGTGCCGTTCTTGCTGCCCTGGTCGGTCACCTCGAGCCCGAGCGTGCGGCGCTCGAGCCGGCAGTGCCGCGCCGACACGAACGGGCTCTCGATCGCGATGTCGCAGTCGACCGCCGACCCCACCACGAACTGGCTCTTCGTAGGATCGAGGGGGTGCTCGGTGCCGGCGTCGTACAACAGGAGTGCGGTGACCACATCGGGCCCCTCGAACGTGCCGCCGCGGAGCTCATCCGGAACGGTGCGCGTAGCTTCGCGCGGCGGCGGTTGCGAGGCGGTGCTCAATGCATCTCCCGGGACCTTCCATCCGTTAAAGCACCGGCATCGGAGGCTCTACAACGGTGTTCCAACGTTTCTCGAAAACATGTTTTCGCATTGGAAAGCCGGTGCCGCAAAACGCGTCATTCCCGCGATTGCTAACCAACTTTACACCTTGGCATGCTTCGCTACATGGACAGCAATAACACGGTGTTGGTGGTTGCTTCCAGCCTGGGCCTCGACGGTGGGGCGTGGGCCACACTGGTCGATGCGCTGTCCGACGCATACAGCTACCGCGTGCTGCACGCGCGCTCGTTCGACGAGGCCGCCGACATGCTCGCCGGTGTGCACGTCGATCTGGTGATCGCCGAACAGACCGCATCGGCTCCCGGCGGCTGCGATTTTCTTGCAGGGCTGCGCGCGTCGCATCCGGACGTCACGCGCGTCCTCGCGTTCGACGGCGCGGTCGGCGATCTGTCGCGCGCCGCGGTCTATCAGTTCCTGCGCATGCCGCTCGACGCCGAGCAGGCGTGCCTGGTCGTCAAGCGCGGGCTCGAGGCGCGCGAGCTCGCGCGCCGCCATCGCATGCTGTCGCGCGAGTTCAAGCTGACCGATCAGATGCCGGCCGACGGCACGCAGCTCGCGGCGCACCCCGCGAGCATGCAGTTCGAGAAGCTCGTCTACGTGAGCGAGACGATGGCCGACATGTGCCATCAGGCGCGGGTCGCCGCGCGCACCGACCTGCCGATCCTCGTCCAGGGCGAGACCGGGACCGGCAAGGAGCTGCTCGCGCGCGCGATCCACTACAACTCGCAGCGCAAGGGCAGCCCGCTCCTGGTCCAGAACTGCGGCGGCACGCCGGACGCGCTGCTGCAGTCCGAGCTGTTCGGCCACAAGCGCGGCGCGTTCACCGGCGCGGTCTCCGACCGCCTGGGGCTGTTCCGCGCGGCCGACGGCGGCACCGTGTTCCTCGACGAGATCTCCGAGGTCTCGCCGTCGTTTCAGGTCAGCCTCCTGCGCTTCCTCCAGGAGGGCGAGATCAAGCCGCTGGGCTCCGATCAGACGACGTCGGCCAACGTGCGCATCATCGCGGCGTCGAACCGGTCGCTCAAGGCGCTGGTCGCCAGCGGCGACTTCCGCCGCGACCTCTACTACCGGCTCAAGGGCTTCGAGTTCGAGGTGCCGCCGCTGCGCGCGCGCACGAGCGACATCGGCCCGCTCGCCGAGT
>DATIPJ010000407.1:0-3695 GCA_035472155.1 Kofleriaceae bacterium | reverse complement strand
GTCGCGATGTCGAGGCGCGGCGTCTCGCGCCGCACGCTGCGCGCGAACGCACCGATCGCCGCGCACGGCAGCGCCGCCGCGGGCCCGCCGTAGGCGAACACGATCCGCAGGACCGCGTCCGCGTCGCCGGCCAGCCACGCTCGCGCGCCGTGGAACAGGCTGCGCACTGCGAGGAGCGGATCGCCGGTCGGCGCCGGTCCGACGCACCACAGATGCACGAGCCCGTGCGGCAACGCGCCGATGTCGGCCAGCAGCGCGACCTGATCGTCGGGCACGTCGGGCCGGATCACATAGCGGTCGCGATCGAGCCGCTCGAACCGGTCGCCGTGCCGCACCGCCACCACGCGCAGCGCGCCCAGGGCGGCGCGCAGCTGCGCCTCGATCCGGTCGTCATCGACGAGCGCCAGCACCGGGCCGGCGATCGGCGCGCTCGCCGCCAGCGGCGCCTCGATCCAGCGCGGCGCCGCGTGGAGCACGTCCTGCGGACGCGACCCGGTTCCGGCGCTGCGGAGCCCGAACTCGCGGATGCACGCGAGCACGCGTCCGTCGCTGCCGGCGACCGTCAGGTCGAAGCTGTACGAAGCGCCGCCGGAGGCAGCGCGCGATCGCACGTGGACCCAGCGGGCATCGGCGAGCGGCCCGTGGAGATCGAGCTCGCCGATCGCGAACGGCAGGTGCGCCGCCGCGCCGGGTCCGACGTGGAGCAGGAGCGCCGCGACCCCTTGCAGCACCACGTCCAGCCGTGCCGCGTCCAGTGCATCGCGATCTCCGGCGTCGAGCGCGCTCGGTGCGAGCGCCAGCAGGGCCTCGGCGGGTCCGCGTGCCACGGCAACAATGCCGCGCATGCGGACCCCGTGCTCCAGGCCGTGCGCCCGCAGGTGCTCGTACACCCGCTCGGGCGCCACCACCTCGCCGCAGCGTCGCTCGATCGCGGCCCGATCGAAGACCGGAGGCTCCACGTCCACCGCGGTATCCAGCGCGCCACTGGCGTGCAAGCCGGCTGCGCTGGCGATCTCGAACCGGCGCCGGGCGCGATCACACAGCACCTGCAGCTCGTGAATCTCCCCGGCGGGCTCGGCGATCGCGAACGGGACCCCGAGCACCACGTCGCGCAGCCGGCGCACCTGCGCTCCGAGTGCGCGCGCGCCGGCGCGGTGCGCGAATGCCAGGAACGCGGCCGCCGGCAGCGTCCGCCTGCCGACCACGCGGTGCTCGGCGAGAAACGGCTCGTCGCCGGTGAGCTGCACGGTCTCTCGGTGGTCGGAGCCCGATGCGACCCAGTGGCGGTCGGGCGCGAACGGATAATCCGGCACGGACACGCGACGCACGTCGCGGCCCTCGTACAGCTTGTGCCACGCCACGTCGTGATCGCGGTCCGCCACGTAGAGCTCTGCGAGTTGCTCGAGCCAGGCCCGCCGCTGCGCCGGCTCGATCGACGCCGGTGCGCCCGCGGCGAGCCAGTGCCGCGCGGCCGCGTGCTCGGCCACACCGCCCGCAGGCGTCGCGACCGGCGAGGTGAGCCGCGCCGCGAGCTCCTCGATCGAAGCGACGACGAACGCGGCGCGCACCTCGAGATGCGTTCGCCCGACCAGCAGGCTGAACGCGAGGTCGCCCAGCGCGCACGGTCGCGCGGGGTCAGCCACGTGTGCCGCGAGCTCGGCGCAGCGCTGCGCCAGCGCCGCGTGGGTGCGCGCCGAGATCGCGACGAGATGATCGAGGCGGTCGGGTCCGGATCGCGGCGCCCGCGGTGCGTCCGACACCACGACATGGCAGTTGGTCCCGCTGAACCCGAAGGCGCTCACCGCGCCGATCCGGGGCCGGGTGCCGTCGCGCGGCCATGGCTCGGCGCGCTGGTTCACGAAGAACGGCGAACCCTCCAGCTCGAGCCGCGGGTTCGCGCGTTCGAAGTGCAGCGACGGCGGCAGCTGCTCGTGCTCGAGCGCCAGCAGCACCTTGATGAAGCTCGCGACCCCCGCGGCCATCGTGGTGTGGCCGATGTTGGTCTTCACCGAGCCGAGCGCGCACCACGGCGCGCCGCCCGCGCCGCCGAACGCCTCTCGCAACGCCTTGACCTCGATCGGATCGCCGAGCGCGGTACCCGTGCCGTGGGCTTCCACGTATCCGATCTGACGTGGGTCGATCGCCGCCTGCGCGTACACCATGCGCTCGAGCTCGCACTGCGCGCGCGCGCTGGGCGCGGTGATGCCGTTCGTGCGGCCGTCCTGGTTGATGCCGGCACCCCGGATCACGCCGTAGATGTGATCGCGGTCGGCGACGGCGCGGGCGAGCGGCTTGAGGACCACGACCCCGACGCCCTCCCCGAGCACGATGCCGTCGGCCGTGGCGTCGAATGCGCGGCAGCGCCCGCGGGGCGACGCGATGCCCGCGGCGTGGACGCGCAGCGCCATCTCCGGGGTCGTCATCGTGAATGCCCCGCCGGCCACGGCCAGCTCGGCCTCGCCGCGCCGGATGCTCTGCCAGGCCAGGGTCACGGCCACCAGCGACGACGAGCACGCGGTATCCATCGTCATGCACGGCCCGCGCAGGTCGAGCTGATATGCGATCCTGCCGGCCAGCACCGACGGAGACAGCCCGGTGAACGCGTGAGCCTCCACGTCGAGGCCCGCCGCCTGGAGCAGGTGGCCGTAGTCGCTCGCGCCCGCTGCGACGAACACACCGCAGCCCACCCCGGAAAGGCGCTGCGCGCCGTAGCCGGCGTCCTCGAGCGCATGCCACGCCTCCTGGACGAACAGCCGCTGCTGCGGATCCATCAGCTCGGCCTCGGCGGGCGTGAGCCTCCAGAACTCGGCGTCGAACTCGTCGACGCCGTCGAGCAGGCCGGCGAAGCCGCCGCGGGCCTGCGCGGGTTCACCGCCACCGCGCCAGACCCGCCACCGGCCCTCGGGCACGCGGGTCACGGCGTCGCGCCCGTCGCGCAGCAGTCGCCAGAACGCGTCGCGCCCTCGCGCGCCCGGGAAGCGGCACGCCACGCCGGTCACGGCGACGTCGTCCGCGTTCGGCTGCGCCGGACCACCATCCTGCGCGGCGTCGCGCTCCGCCCGGGCGCGGTCTCGCGCGAGCAGCAGCTCCAGCAACAGCGCTCGCTTGTCGGTCGCGGGTCCGGTCATGCGCGCACGCCGTTCTGCAGCGAGCCCAGCAGCGCCTCGACCTCGGCGTCCGACAGGTTCGCCACGTGCTCGCGCAGCGCTGCGCCGGCGAGCGGGATCTGCGCGCTGGGCTGGGCCGGCGACGCGAGCGCGGCGCGGCGCATGCTCGCCGTGACCCGTCGCTCCTCGACCAGGCGGGCGAGCGCATCCGCGGTGGGGTGATCATAGAGCTCGGTCGCCTCGATCTGGACACCGAGCCGCTCCCCGACGCCGCGCGCGATCTCGACCGCGGCGATCGAATCGGCGCCGAGCTCGACCAGCGCGGCCGCGGGATCGACCTCGTCGTCCTCGAGGTGCAGGATGTCGGCGATGAGACGCAGGACGGCTGCACGGATCGCGGCCCGATCCGCCGCGGGCGCGCGGTCGATCGGCGCTCGCGGCTCGGTCTTCGGCACCGTGCGCAACGGCTCGACGACATGGATCGCCGCTGGCGTCCCGTTCGGCGAGGTCCCGTTCGGCGAGGTCCCGTGCCCGTGACGACGATCCCCTTGATCGCCGGATCGGCCGCCACGCGATCGAACGCGGCCA
>DATIPJ010000406.1:0-7222 GCA_035472155.1 Kofleriaceae bacterium | reverse complement strand
GTGGGCGCAGCTCAAGCACGTCACGTTCCCGTCCGCGCTGCCGTTCGTCTTCACCGGCGTCCGGCTCGCCGCCACCGTCGCGCTGATCCTCGCGATCACCGCCGAGCTCGTGATCGGCACGCCCGGGCTCGGCAAGGAGATCGGGGTTGCGATGGCGAGCAGCGCGGTGCCTGCGATGTACGCGCTGATCTTCGTCGTCGGGCTGTTCGGCGTCGCGGTCAACGTCGTGTTCCGCGCCCTCGAGCGCCGCGTGCTCGCGTGGCATACGTCCGTCCGCCTCGAGGCGGTGACGTGAGGCTGCGGCGAGCCATCCTTGTCGTTGCGCTGCCGGCGCTGCTGTTCGCGCTGTGGTGGATCGCGAGCGACGACAGCAAGAGCTTCTACCTGCCGCCGCTGCGCAAGATCCTCGGCGTGTTCGGCGCCACGTGGTCGCCGCGTCTGACGACCGACGTGCTGCCCAGCATCGTCCGCCTCCTGCTCGGGTACACCGGCGCGGTCCTCGTCGGCGTCGGCCTCGGCATCCCGCTCGGCGCCCGCCCTCGCCTGCGCGCCGTGCTCGAGCCGGCGCTCGAGCTGTTTCGCGCGATCCCGCCGCCGGCGCTGGTCCCGGTGTTCATGCTGCTGTTCGGCATCGGCACGCCGATGAAGCTGCTCGTGATCATCTCGGGCGCCGTGTGGCCCGTGCTGCTCAACACCATCGAGGGCGTGCGCGCCGTCGACGAGGTGCTCGCCGACACCTGCTGGTGCTACGGCATCACGGGCACGACACGCCTCCGCGTGCTCGTGGTTCGCGCGGCCAGCCCGCAGATCGTGACCGGCATGCGCCAGGGGCTGTCGATCGCGATCATCCTCATGGTGATCAGCGAGATGTCTGCCAGCTCGAGCGGCCTGGGCTTCACGATCGTCGATTTCCAGCGCGGGTTCTCGATCCCGGAGATGTGGAGCGGCATCATCCTGCTCGGCGTGCTCGGCTTCCTGCTGTCGCTGGCGTTCCGTCTGTTCGAGGCGCGCGCGCTGCGCTGGTACCACGGCCTGCGCCTGACGCAGCGAGGCGGCGCGTGAAGCCGCTCCTCGACGTGCGCCACGTCCGCAAGGTGTACGAGGGCCACGGCCGCGTCGTCGAGGCGATCGGCGACCTCAGCTTCGGCTGCGCCGCCGGCGAGCTGGTGTGCATCGTCGGCCCGTCGGGCGCGGGCAAGACCACGCTGCTCAAGTGCGTGGCCGGCCTGCTCGAGCCGACCGCGGGCGAGGTCGTGCTCGGCGATGTCCGCGTCGATGGCCCGCCGCCCGGCATGGCGGTCGTGTTCCAGGAGTACGGCCGCAGCCTGTTCCCGTGGCTGACCGTCCGGGACAACGTCTCGCTGCCGCTCGCGCAAAAGAAGATGCCGCGCGCCGAGGCCCGCCGGCTCGTCGAGGCCGCGCTCGCCGAGGTCGGCCTCGCCGACGTGCACGGCGCGTATCCCTGGCAGCTCTCGGGCGGCATGCAGCAGCGCGTCGCGATCGCGCGCGCGATCGCCTATCAGCCCAAGATCTTGCTCATGGATGAGCCGTTCGCCGCGGTCGACGCGCAGACTCGCGCGGACCTCGAGGACCTCACACGCGCGCTGTGGCGCCGGCACGCCGCGACGATCCTGTTCGTCACCCACGACATCGACGAGGCGGTCTACATGGGTCAGCGCGTGATCATCCTGTCGTCGTCGCCGACCGTCGTCCTCGAGGACGTCGCGATCGATCTCCCCGCCGAGCGCGACCAGCTCGCGACCCGATCGTCGCCGCGGTTCGCCGAGCTTCGCGGCCGGGTCTACGAGCAGATCCAGCGCGCCAAGCGCCGCGGGCGTCCCGAGCCGGCGACCACCGGTGCGCCATGACCCGCCTGCGTCTCACCCTGGCGTGCGGCGACTACGACCGCACGCGCGCGCTCCACGAGGGCACGATCGTTCCCGAGGGCATCGAGCTGGTCACCCTGCGCCTGCCCGTCGAGGACATCTTCTTTCGCATGGCGCGATTCGCCGAGTTCGACGCGGCCGAGATGTCGCTGTCGAGCTACCTCATCAGCATGGGTGACGACGGCCCCGGCCGGTTCGTCGCGATCCCCGCGTTCCTCTCGCGCTCGTTCCGCCACAGCGGGATCTATGTCAGCCACGCCAGCGGGATCCAGCGCCCCGAGGATCTGGTCGGTCGCACCGTCGGGCTCGCCGAGTACCAGCTCACCGCCAACGTCTGGATCCGCGGCCTGCTCGCCGAGCACCACGGCGTGCCAGTCGCCTCGGTGCGCTATCGCACCGGCGGGCTCCACACCCCGGGCCGCGCCGAGAAGCTGCGCCTGCAGCTCCCCGCCGACATCGACATCGCGCCGATCGCCGCGGACGCGACGCTGTCGGACCTGCTCGCGGCCGGTCAGCTCGACGCCGTCTACTCGCCGCGCACGCCCGCGAGCTTTCGCGCCGGAACCGCGCGCCGCCTGTTCAGCGACCTCCGCGCGGTGGAGGCCGACTACTTCCTCCGCACGGGCATCTTTCCGATCATGCACGTCGTCGTGCTGCGCCGCGATGTCTACGAGGCGAACCGGTGGGCCGCGCGCTCGCTGCTTCGCGCCCTGGTCGCCGCGCGCGACGAGACGTGGCGCGGCATGGATGAGACCGCGTCGCTGCGCTACATGCTGCCGTGGCTCGCCACCGAGCTCGAGGCCACGCAGGCGATCCTCGGCAAGGACTACTGGAGCTACGGTCTGGCCGGCAACGAGAAGACACTCGCCACGCTGATCGGCTATTCGCACGCGCAGGGCCTGGCGCGGCGCCCCTTTGCCCCCGCCGAGCTGTTCGCACCCGAGACGCTCGAAGACACCGTGATCTGATGTGATAGCGTGCCGGGCCATGAGAGCCCTCGCCGTCTGCACCGGAATCGTCGTCCTCGTCTCGACGCTCGCGGCAGATGCCGCCCCGAAGACGCATCGTCTGGAGGCCACGCCGGCCACGGTGGCCTATGGCTACTACTGGTCCGAGGCCAAGCCGGTCCTCCACATCGCCTCGGGCGACATCATCGATGTCGACACCATGCTGACCAACACGCCGACCGGCCTCGCGCGCGCCGGCGTCCCCGACGCCAAGATCCAGGCCTCGCTCAAGTCGATCGTCACCGAGGTCACCGGCGACCGCAAAGGCCCCGGCGGTCACATCCTGACCGGCCCGGTCTACGTCGAGGGCGCCGAGCCGGGCGACGTCCTCGAGGTCAAGATCCTGTCGATCGATCTGGCGCTCGATTATGGCTACAACGGCTGCAGTGGCTATCTGCCCGACAATTGTGAGAAGGATGTCCCGGTCAAGATCCTCGCGCTCAATCGCCAGAAGATGACTGCGGAGTTCGAGCCCGGGATCACGATTCCCTTGCACCCGTTCTACGGCAGCATGGGAGTTGCGCCCGCGCCCGATGCCGGCCGCGTCAGCAGCGTCCCGCCCGGGCGCCACGCCGGCAACCTCGATAACCGCGAGCTGGTCGCCGGCAGCACGCTGTATATCCCGATCTTCGCCAAGGGGGCACTGTTCGAGATCGGCGACGGCCACGCCGCCCAGGGCGACGGCGAGGTCGACCAGACGGCGATCGAGACCTCGCTGCGCGGGCGCCTCCAGCTCACCGTCCGCAAGGACATGAAGCTCACCTGGCCGCGCGCAGAGACCGCGACCGACTACATCGCGATGGCCACCGACCCCGATCTCGCGGTCGCGACCAAGGCCGCGATCCAGGAGATGATCGACTTCCTCGTCGCCGAGAAGAAGCTGACGCGCCACCGCGCGTACCAGCTGGTCAGCGTCGCCGGCAACGTCGCCATCACGCAGCTCGTCGACAAGCCCAACCTCGGCGTCCACGTGCGGCTGCCCAAGAGCATCTTCCACGCCGCCAGGCGCTGACCCGCGCGGTCCGGTTAGCGCGCCGTGAGCTTGGGCTTGGCCGGCGCGAGCTTGAGCTTGAAGAACGCCGCCGGGTCGACCATGCCGCCGGGCACGTGCATCGAGAGGTGCAGGTGCGGCCCGGTGGTGCGCCCCGTGTGCCCGGCGAGGCCGATCACGTCGCCCTGCGCCACAGTATCGCCCTCGGCGACCGACGGCTGGCTCAGGTGGTAGTACGCCGATGCGATGCCGGCGCCGTGCGCGACCACGACGATGTTTCCGGCGAGGAAGCAGTCGCGCACCAGCACCACGGTGCCGGCGTTGACAGCGCGAACCTTGGTGCCCTCGCGCGCGAACAGATCGAGCCCGAGGTGCTGGCTGCGATGTCCGTCGTTGAACGTGCGCCACACGCCGAACAGCGAGGTCACCTCGCCGGGCGGCCGGCGGAACGGCTTGGCGAACTGCGGATCGCCCTTGGCCTTGGCGGCCGCCGCGAGGATCGCCGCGTTGTCCTGATCGATCCGCGTGCGATCCTCCTTCGACGGATTGGCCATCTCGTCCTCGACCACGACATCCGTCTCGGCGAACGTGACCTCGCGGACGCGCACGGTCTGCGGCTCCTTCACGCTGTCGACCTCGATCGAGATCGCGTCGGGCTTGGCATCGAGCGGGACGGCGAACACCGCCTGATAGCCCCCGCGCGCCGCGAAGAACTGCAAGGGTGTACCGTTCGCGGTCCCTCGGGGGATCTCGCCGCTCCCGGTGACCGTCACCAGCACCGGCTCTCCAGGTGCCACGGAGGTCGAGCTGACCGTCAGCGTCGTACCGGGCGCCGCCCACGCGTGCACCGAGGCGGCGCACAGGATCGCGCATGCAAGGGATTTGGTACTCATGATCCGATGTACGACGGCAGGGCATGATGACAAGTGCGCGCAGGGTGGCCTCACCTGACCGCGCACCGGCGCCCGGCTGCACACGTTCCGCGCCGACGCGCCCTCCGCCACCCTCCGAGAGCGGTCGCGCACGCCGCCGAGATTCGAATTCGGGAGTGCGCAACTCGCGGACTCATCTCCGACGCCGCGCTCGTTCCGCAGATGAAGCTCCAGGTCGGCATCACACAGGCCAAGGGCACGGCCGGCAACACGCTCGACGTTGTGCTGTGGCTCAACGTCGGCCTCACCCACATCACGCGCGCCGAGGACTGGCCGCTCATGTCCGTCGAGTGGTTCGGCAGCTTCGAGCTCAAGCCGTTCATGTTCTTCGACCGCAACCCCGGTCTCGATATCTCGGACGCGGAGTAGGCTACGCTCGCGGCGTGACCCGACCTCTCGCGCTCCTGATCCACAGCGGCGGCTTCACCTCGCGACAGTGGCGCAAGCTCGCGCAGCAGCTCGCGCCCACCCACGATGTCCTCGCGCCGGACCTGATCGGCTACGGCGATCCGCCGTGGCCGCCCGGCAAGCCGTTCCACTACCGGCTGGATCTCGAGCGCCTCGCCGGCCTCCTCGATCGCCCGGCCGACGTCGTCGGACATTCGTACGGCGGGCTGCTCGCGCTTCAGCTCGCCCTCGCCCACCCCGACCGCGTGCATTCGCTCGCGCTCTACGAGCCGGTCGCATTCGGCATCCTCGGCGCCGACGAGGACGAAGGCTCGCCGTCGCGCGCGCTGCCCGCGTACCGCCCCGATGCCACAGGCCTCGACGAGGCGTGGCTGTCGACCTTCGTCGACTGGTGGAACGGCCCGGGCACCTGGGCCGCGCTCGCCGAGCCCACCAAGGCCGGCTTCCGCGCGGTCGGCTGGAAGGTCTCTCAGGAGGTCGCGTCGGTCGTCGGCGACGCCACGAATCGCGCGCGCTACGCGACGATCACCGTGCCGACGCTGGTCCTCACCGGCACGCGGTCACCGCCCTCCGAGCAGCTCGTTTGTCGCCGGCTCGCCGAGGCATTGCCCCGCGCGCGCCTGCAGACGTTCCCCGATATGGGCCACATGGCCCCGATCGCGAACGCCGACGTGGTCAACGCCGCGATCGCCGCTCACTTGCTGGAATTGCGCAGCTTGGAGTGACCGTAGCTGTACAGGAAGTAGATCACGATGCCGATCGCGAGCCAGATGAAGAACCGGATCCAGGTCTCGGTCGGCAGCTGCGTCATGAGAAAGCCGCACGAGACGACCGCGAGCAGCGGCGTGACCGGCGAGC
This sequence comes from Kofleriaceae bacterium, assembly GCA_035472155.1. GTDB lineage: Bacteria > Myxococcota_A > Polyangia > Haliangiales > Haliangiaceae > JABFXX01. The sequence goes on along the minus strand of DATIPJ010000406.1, from coordinate 1,140 downwards.
CCGGCACGCGGAACGGCCGTGGCCGGTTCGGTTCGCGCACGCGCAGCACGATCACGCCGATCGCCACCAGCACGAACGCGAACAGCGTCCCGATGTTGGTGAGCTGCACCGCCTCGTCGATGTTCATGAACGCCGAGGGCACGGCGACGAGCACGCCGGTGATGATCGTCGTGACGTGCGGCGTTCCGTACTTCGGATGGACCTTCGCGGCCCACGGCGGCAATAGCCCATCGCGCGCCATCGAGAAGAAGATGCGCGGCTGACCGAGCTGGAACACCAGCAGGACCGAGCTCATCGCGATCACCGCGCCGAGCGCCACGAACAGCCGCGCCGCCGACAGCACGAAGCCGCCGCTGCCCACACGCTCGAGCGCGGTCAGCATCGGCTCGGCGGTCCCGACTTCCTTCCACGGCACCACGCCGGTCAGCACCAGCGCCACGAAGATGTAGAGCACCGTGCACAGGATGAGACTGACGATGATGCCGAACGGCATGTCGCGCTTGGCGTCCTTGGCCTCCTCGGACGCCGTCGAGACCGCATCGAAGCCGATGTACGCGAAGAAGATGATCGCCGCCGCGCTGCCGATGCCCTTGAAGCCATTGGGGGCGAAGCCGCCATACGCGGTGTAGTTCTCGGCCTTGATGTAGAACGCACCGACGACCAGGAACGCCGCAATGATCGCCAGCTTCAAGATCACCATGATGAGGTTCGAGCGCGCAGACTCCTTGATGCCGCGGACCAGGACCCACGTGATCAACACGACGATCGCCACCGCCGGCAGATTGAAGATGATCGGCAGCCCGGCGATCCGCGGAGCGTCGTGCACCGCCGCGGCGACCGCCTGGAGCGCCGGTGCGGTGTCCCCGGCCGCAATCTTCTCGATTGCCTGATACGCCGAGCGGTAATCCGTCTGAAGCCAGGTCGGGACGTGGATCCCGAACATCTTGAGCAGCTCGCAGAAGTAGCCGGACCATGAGACGGCCACCGCCACATTGCCGATCGCATATTCGATGATCAGATCCCAGCCGATGATCCACGCGATGATCTCGCCGAGCGCGGCGTACGCGTACGTGTACGCCGAGCCGGCGATCGGAACCATCGCCGCGAACTCCGCGTAGCACAGCGCCGCGAAGCCACAGG
>DATIPJ010000405.1:0-6592 GCA_035472155.1 Kofleriaceae bacterium | reverse complement strand
ACCTCCTCGACCTCGGCGGGCGTACGGCCCGCGTCGGTGAGCGCGCGACGGCACGGCGTCTCGAGCCGGTCGAGCAGGTCCTTGGTCAGGGTCTCGAGGAGCTCGCGGGTGATCTTGCGCTCGAAGTTGATCGCCGCGCCGCGCTCGTCATTGGCCAGGAACGGCAAGTTGATCGACGCCTCGCGGTCGACCGACAGCGCCTTCTTCGCGCTCTCGCACGCCTCGCGCAGGCGCGACATCGCCATCGGGATCGCGGTGAGGTCGATGCGGAACTGGTCGAACACCTCGTCGACCAGACGCTCGAGCAGCCGGCGATCCCAGTCCTCGCCGCCGAGCGCGCTGTCGCCCCCGGTCGCGAGCACCTCGAAGATGCCGTTCTCGACGCTCATGATCGAGATGTCGAACGTGCCACCGCCGAGGTCGAACACCGCGATCACGCGGCGGCCCTCGCTGACCCGGTGGGCGCCGTAGGCGAGCGCGGCCGCGGTCGGCTCGTTGAGGATGCGCACGATGTCGAGCCCGGCGATCTGGCCGGCGTCGCGCGTGGCCTGTCGCTGCGCATCGTCGAAGTACGCCGGCACGGTGACCACCGCGCGCGTCACGGGCTCGCCGACCGCGTCCTCGGCGATCCGGCGCACCGCGCGCAGCACGTGGGCGGCGACCTCCTGCGGCGAGATCGGCTGGCCGTGCACGCGCACCCAGGCGTCGCCATTGGGCGCGGCGACGATGCGGAACGGCGCGAGCCGCGCGAACCACGACACGTCGTCGGCGTTGACCTTGCGGCCGTTCAACCGCTTGGCGCCGTAGATCGTGGCGGCGGCGTTGGTCACGCCCTGGCGACGGGCGCGCGCGCCGACCGCGATCTGCCCTGTGGTCGACCAGCTGACCCAGGAAGGGATCGTGCGCTCGCCGTCGGCGCCGGCGAGGATCTTGGGCTGCCCCTTGTCATCGAGGACCGCGACGCACGAGTTCGTGGTTCCCAGATCGATCCCGATGATCCGTGGCACGCCTACGGCTCCTTCTTGCCCATGAGGCGGCTTAGCAGACCTTTGCGCTCGTTGGTGGCCTGGCGACGCATCTCGGCCAGCTCGCGCGCGGCGCGCTCGTTCGACGGATCGATCTCGAGGGCGGCCTCGAAGCGCTGCGCCGCCTCGAGCCGATCGCGTCCGGCGAGCGCGCGCATGCCCTCGCACACCTCGACGCCGGCGCGCACGCTGCGGTCGCTGGGATGCTTCTTGGCCATCAGCTTGTAGCCCGTGGACGCCTCGTCGAGCTTACCCTGATCGAGCAGCTCCTCGAGCGCCGAGACATCGACCGGCTCGGTCGCCGGGCCCTGGCTGGCGCGCGTCCGGCGCTCGGACAGAGGGTGTGCCAACGGGCCGCCCGGCTCGGTGGCTGCTCGCTTGGCGGCGATGCGCGCCGGGTCGGCAGGCGGCACCACCGGCGACGCGCCCGAGTGAGCCGACGAATGCGCCGACGATGGCGCGGCGTGCGCGGCGTGCGATCCGGGCGGCACCACCGGCGATCCACCCGACGCGGGCCGCGGGCTGCGCGGATCGATCGCGGGAGGCGAGGGATCCGCGGTCGCGGCCCTCGGGACCTTTCGCACCTCGGCGGGCGGGCGGCTCGCAGGCGCCCGCGACGGTGAGCGCGGCGGTGGAATCGGCGGCACGCCGGCGAGCGGCGGCGATGGGAGCGGCGGCGGCGACGGGATCGCGACCGGCGGCGGAATCGCGAGCGGTGGGATCGCGACCGGCGGGATCGCCTGCGTCGATCCGGTCGGCGGCGTGGCCGGCGCCGGCAGTCCGCTCGCGGACGACGAGGATGTCGTGGGTGGCGGCTTGGTCGGCGGCTTGCCAACCTGGCTCACCGACAACCGCTGGGTCATGCGCGGCGGCGGAATCGCCTGGGTCACGCGCGGCGGTGCGGGCACGGCGCGCGGCGCCGCGGGCTGCTTGCCGAGCGAGGCCAGGAGGCTCGCGCGCGCGGCCGCATCGGCGAGCCGGCGGTACGCATCGCGAATCAGAATGAAGATCTCCGCCGCGACCTGGCGCAGCTCGAGCGACTCGTAGCGCGCGAAGCGATCGGGGTGATAGCGCTTGGTCAGCTCGCCGAACGCCGCGCGGACCTCCCCGTCGGTCGCCTCGTAGCCGACGCCCAGCACGAGGAACGGGTTCAGCTTCTTGAGCGACTCGGCCTCCGAGACCAGCGCCTTGATCAGATCCTGCTCGGCCGCGGCGACGTCGGCGGCCTCGGCGATCTCGGGGATCGTCGGGATCATGCTGGTCATCTGATGCGCGTGCGGCGTGCCCACCACCGGCACGCCCATGAACGGCGTCGCCTGACGCTTGTGCTCCGACGCCAGCGCGCTCTCGATCAGCCACACCGTGCCGGCGGCGATCGGATCGAGCTTGAGCTCGACGCCAGCGCCGCGCTGCGGATCCTGGAGGTGCGTGTGCACCATGCCGGTCAGCGAGATCACCGTCGCGCTCGGCAGCGAGAGCTCGATCTTGACCGACGTGCCGATCGCCGGCGGCGTCGACGCCTTGAGGAACATCGTCCCCTGGCTCAGGTCGCGCTTGTAGATCGTAGCCAGCTGCTGCCACGAGGCGCACCTGAGCTTGATCGAGAGCGCGCCGTCAGCCATGCGAATCCACTCGAGATCATAGGCCCATCAGCCATCGCGAGGCAACGATCGGTACCTCGCGAGTACGCGCTCGTGGCGCTCCTTGATCCGCTGCAGGTACACGTGTTCGCGCGTGCGGTTCAGCGAATCATGGGCAAGCTGGGATAGCCGCTTGACCAGGTCGTCGAGGTCGGCCACCGGCTTCTGGACGAAACCGACCACCCCGAGGTCGGCCGCGTGGCTGGCCAGATCGCCGTCGCTGATCGAGGTCATGAGAAATGCCGGTAGGCCATCGATCCGCGACCGGAGCCGCCGGATGGTCTCGAGGCCGTCGATCCCGGGCAGCTGCGCGGCGACCAGCGCGAGGTCGAGCCCGGTCGAGGCCGCGAGCGCCTCGACCTCCCGCAGCGCTTCCTCACCGGTGACGTAGGCGAAGGTGGCAACTCCCGCCGCCTCGAGCAGGTCGGCGAGCTCGTCTGCCACGGCGCGCTCGTGCTCGACCAGCAGCACCGAGGGCTGGCGGCTCTCGATGGGTGCGGTGATCTCGCCTGTGGTGCGCGCGCGGGCCGCGAGCGCCTCCTCGACGTCGATCGACCTGCGCTCGGTGCGGATCAGGTCCTTGAGCAGCTCCTCGATCATGTCGCGCTGCGAGGCGACCATGGCGATCTCGGCGCTGCGCGCGGCCTGGCGGTCGCAGATCCGCTGGACGACCGCGCGCGCCGCCGCCGTGCCCTCGAGCTGGAGGTCGAGGACGTCGCCGGCGCCAGCGCGCACGCAGCTGACGATCAGCATCGGATCGGCCTCGCTGGTCACGACGATCGGCAGCGCGTTGGGCAGCCGCGCGATGGTGCGCCGGATGGTGTCCGCGGCGACCTGCTGGTCCTCGACCTCGCCGGGGCCGACCTCGCGCAGGTCGAGCATGACAGCGGGCGGCGGGCGGCGGCGGCGGCTGAGCTCGACGGCGGCGGTCAGCTCATCGACGATCGTGACCTCCACGCCGACGCTGCCCAGGCGGTCCATCAGCTCGCGGAGCGGGCCGGCCGCCCCCTTGGGGGAGATGAGGATCGCCGCCAGTGCCATCAGACCAACCTCTTGTCGCACAGTCTCGCGCGAGCGAACACGCCCGGGCAACGCATGGCGCCGGTATATCTCGGCGGGTAGGATGCTCGCGATGTCCGACTTACCACGCGCTGCACCCCTGTTCCTGCGCGCTTGCCGGCGACAACCGGTGGAGCGCACACCGATCTGGATGATGCGCCAGGCCGGTCGGTACCTCCCGGCATATCGCGCTGTGCGTGCGCGCGCATCGTTCCTCGAGCTGTGCCGTAACCCCGACCTGGCCTGCGAGGTCACGCTTCAGCCGATCGACGAATTCGGCTTCGACGCCGCGATCTTGTTCTCGGACATCTTGATCACCCTGCCCGCGATGGGCCTCGACGTGGCGTTCCCGGACTCCGGGCCCAAGATCGCGACGCCGATCCGCACGCAGGCTGCGATCGACGCGCTTCACATTCCCGACCCCGAGGCCGAGCTGGCCTACGTGATGGGCGCCGTACGCAAGATCAAGGCGGCGCTGGCCGGCCGCGTGCCGCTGATCGGATTCGCGGGCGCGCCGCTCACCATGCTCACCTATGCGGTCGAGGGTGGCGGCTCGAAGGACTACGCACACACCAAGGCGATGCTGTACGGCGCGCCGGCGTCGGCGCACGCGCTGCTCGACAAGCTGGCGCGCACATGTGCGACGTATCTCGAAGCCCAGGTTGCGGCCGGTGCCGACGCCATCCAGATCTTCGACAGCTGGGGCGGCATCGTGTCGCCGGGCGACTTCCGCGAGTACCCGCTGCGCTACGCACGCCAGGTGATCGAGCACCTGCGCACATCGCCCACGTGGCGTACGCGCGCGGTGCCGATCATCTACTTCGTCAACGGCTGCGCACCGTACCTCGACGACTACGCCTCGAGCGGGGCGGACGTCCTCGGGGTCGACTGGCGGGTCGGTATCGACGAGGTGCGCCGGCGGGTCGGCGATGGCGTGGCGCTCCAGGGCAACCTCGATCCGGGGGCGCTGTTCGCGACGCCGGGCGAGATCCGGGCGCGGGTCGCCGATATCCTCGCGCGCGCGGGCGCGATCGGCCACGTGTTCAACCTCGGGCACGGCGTGCTGCCGGAGACCAACCCGGAGCACGTGCGCGCGATGGTGACGGCCGTGAAGGAGCTTTCGGCCCGACCGTGAGGGCAGGTGCGGTGCTCGCGGCTGTGCTGGCAGCGGCGTGCAGCGGGAAGCCGCGCGCCGAGGACGCCGCCCACGGTGGTGCAGCTCGGAGCGACGGCGCCGGCAGTGCGCCGGCGACTGCTTTTCCCACCGCGCGTCCGGCCAGCGCGCCCAACGCACTTCCCGGCGGCCCGGCACCGTCGAGCAACAAGTCGGCGCTCGGCGATCTTCAGATCCGCGTCGAGTGGTCCGAGGTGCCCGCGGCGGCGCGCAGCTCGCCTGGCCGCACGCGCTGCAACACGCCGCGCGCGCCGTCGGTCGCGCCGACCACGACGTGGGGCATCCCCGAGGCGCTGGTCATCGTCGATGGCGCCGCCGGAGCCACGGCGGGGTCGAGCGCCGCAGCGGGGTTGGGCGCCGCAGCGGGGTCGAGCGCCACTGTGGGGGCGGGCGCCATGGCGGGGTCGGGCGCCGCAGCGGGGTCGAGCGCCACTGTGGGGGCGGGCGCCATGGCGGGGTCCGGTTCATCACCCGGTGATCGCGCCGCGACTGCGCAGGCGACCGCGCGCGTGACGCTCGCCGACTGCGCATTCTCGCCGCGGGTCGTTGTCGGCGATCGCCTGGCGATCACCAGCGCGGCCGACCGGCCTGCAAAGCTCGCGCTGCGCAAGCGCGGCACGCTCGATGCGCTCGTGCCCGGGGCGCCGGTGCCCGTGATGCTACCCATCGCCGGCCACACCGCGGCGGCGGCGCTCGACGCCGGCGCGATCTATTCGCTCGAGACCGACGAGCCGGAGCCCGAGGTCGCGTTCATCGCTGCCGCGCCGGGCGGGTTCGTCACCGACGCCACCGGGCACGCCCTGGTCCGCGATCTGCCGGCCGGCGCGCACGCCGTCACTGCGTGGTTGCCGCCACGCGGTGGACAGCCTGCGCGCATCGGCCACGGCACCGCCACCGTCGTCGCCGGCGAGCTCGCCGAGCTGACGGTGAAGCTGACGCAGTGATGCGTCGCGCGGCTCATGCCTTGTACGGCGAGCGGTAGCGAACGAACAGATCGTCGAGCTCGACGTCCGAGAGCATCAGGATCGAGGGGTGCCCGACCAGGGCCTCGAGCGAGTGCAACCACAGCAGCGCGATGTGGAAGTCATTCATGCGGTCGTGTATCGGCCCAAAGTAGATGATATGTCGTGCAACCGGATGCGGCGGGCCCAATGGGAACGCTGTGTTGAGCGGCGAGGTCGCGCGGCGAGATCGCGCACCTGGCTGCACAACCTGCAGGTTTTGCGTCCACTGCCCGGTCGGTCGAGGGATCCTCGGGGCGTGCGTGGTCCTCCGATTCCGAGCGACTGTGAGCTCGATGGCGACGATGGTGCCGCGCGGCGCGGCGGATCGGTGCCGTGTGTCGCCGGCCACGGCAGGGTGCTCGACGAGCTGCGGGTCGAAGGCATCCGCGTGGTGTGCGTCGACCACGCGCCGGGCCTCGCGATCCATCGCCACGCGCACGACCAGGACAAGCTCGTCATTCTCTTGACCGGCGGTGCCACCGAGCGCATCGGGCAAGCGCTGATCGAGCACCGGCTGCTCGACGTGGTCGCGCGCGAAAAGTTCCGCGCGCACGAGAATCAGTATCACGCCTCGGGCGCGCGCTCGCTCCTGGTCGAGCTCGACGGCGTCGCGCTCGCTGGCCAGCTGCCGCCGGGCGCGGCACGCCAGCACGGCATGCGCCTGGTGGCGGCCTTTCACGCACGCCGCAG
>DATIPJ010000404.1:0-4097 GCA_035472155.1 Kofleriaceae bacterium | reverse complement strand
GGCGCCTACCTGATCCCGGCGGCCGCGCTGCTCGGCCTCGCCGCGACCATCGTCATGATCAAGCAGCGGCGCACCGGCTAGGTCAGCAGCGCGAGCGCCGCGCGGTCAGGCGTTGACGCCGAGCGCGGCAGCGACGCGCTTGATGGTGGCGAGCTCGTTGCCGGACAGCCGGCCGTCGGCGGAGGCGGCGTCGACCAGCTGCTCGATCAGCTGCTGGCGCTCCTCGAGCGAGAGCGCGCGCACCAGCGGTTCGGCCTCGTCCCAGCCCTCGAGATCGATCACGCTGCGGCGCTCCTCGGGGGCGAGCGCGAGCGCGGTCATCATGGTCTCGAGGAAGCGGCGCTCGTCGTCGGTCATCATGCCATCGGCAACGAGGACCTTCGACACGAGCAGACATTTGGCCACCTTGGCGTTCATCGACCTGATTGTAAGACGTCTGGACGGCGGCCTGGCGGACATAGCGCCCGGGGAGGGGGGAGAGGAAGATGCGAGAGATCGACGCGAAGCCTGGCCGGATCCCGTACAGCCGAGGGCCAGCCGGCCGAACATCACAGCGTGACGCCGGGTGCGTTCTTTCGCGAGGCGGGCCACTTCGAGCTGCTCGCTCGAAGCGTGCTGCCTGCGCTCGCGCGGCGGCGCACCGGCGACGTGCGGCTGTGGCTGGCGGGCTGTGCATCGGGCGAGGAGGCGTGGAGCCTGGCGATGATCGTCGAGGAGGCCGAGCTGGCGCCCGAGCTCGACGTCGCGCTGATCGCCAGCGACGGCGACGCCCGGATGATCGCGCGCGCCACCGAGGCCGTCTACGGCGACGGCGCGATGCACGGCGTCAGCGCGGCGCGCCGCCAGCGCCACTTCGTCCGCGGCGTCGGGCCGCGCGCCGGGCTGTGGCGGGTCTGCGCCTCGCTGCGCGACCGGGTGGACTTCGTCGAGCTCGACCTGCTCGGCCCCTGGCCGGACCGCGGCGCGTTCGACGTGGTCATGTGCCACGGAGCGCTCGCCGGGATGGCCCCCAGGACCGCCGCCCGCCTGGTCCGCCGGTTCGCCGACGCGCTGGCGCCGGGCGGCGTGATGCTGCTCGGGCCGGTGCGGCCCGATTCGGGCGAGATGCCGCGCCTCGAGCCCTACGGCCCCGCCGGCTATCGCAAGATCGCGTAGCGCGGCGACAGCTACGGCTTGGCGACCTCCATCGCCGGCACCGGCACCGGCACCGGCGCGCGCGCTGGAGCGATCCGCTGCTCGAGGGAGGCGAGCCGCTGGACCAGCTCGTTCTGGCCGCGCAGGATCCGGTCGATCGACATCTCGTTCTTGAGGTTGACCTGGAAGTCGTTGACCGCGAGCGCCTTGTCCTTCGTCGACTGGCGGTTCTGGCTCATCATGATGATCGGCGCCTGGAGCGCGGCCAGCGTCGAGAGGAACAGGTTGAGGAACATGAACGGCAGCGGATCGAACGCCAGCGGCTCCTTCAAGATCGAGTTCCAGAGCATCCACATCCCCATGAACCCGCCGAAGATGAAGATGAACGGCCAGCTGCCACCGAACGCGGCGACCGCGTCGGCGACGCGCTCGCCCATGGTGATCTTCTTGTCCTCCTCCTCGAGGACGTTGCGGGTCACGGTCCGGGTCATCAGCTCGTTGGTCGCGCGGATGCGCTCGCCGACCTCGTGCATGATCGAGAGCGCCGCCTCGGGCCGGCGCTTGATGAACTCGACGAAGTCGTCGCGGTCGAGCGCCAGCAGGTGGGTCGCGCGGTTGGCCACCGCGGCCGCCGAGCGCGGCGCGCCGTCGAGCAGCGACAGCTCGCCGAAGTACTGCTGCTTGAACAGCGAGGCCACGGTGACCTTCTGTTTGCCCGCCCCGGTGACGATGTCGACGGCGCCGGTCTCGATCACGTACATCGCGTCGCCCTCGTCGCCCTGCGCGAACACGGTCTTGCCTGCCTCCACGCTGACCTCGCGCAACCGGCCGGCCAGCGCGTTGAGATCGTCACGCTCGAGGGACTCGAACAGCGGGATGCTTTGCAGAAGCTCGATCCGGTCCATATCCGACGACGGTATCATGCGAGCCGCGGACCCGACCGGAGGTCGGAAGCTGCGCACAGCGGGGCATGTTGCCTGTACGGTGGTAGATCATGCGGCCGTCGTGGTATCGAAGAATCAAGCTGCTGCGACCCCCGCCGGGATGTGCACACAGGGAACATGGGTGAGCAGATGATACCGCCGCACCGCATCTTGATCGTCGAGGACAACCGCACCGTCGCGCGGGACCTCGAGCGCCGCGTCGGCCGCCTGGGGTTTGTCGTTGCGGGTGTGACACCGTCGGGCGAGCAGGCGATCCAGCTCGCCAAGCAGGAGCACGCCGACCTGGTGCTGATGGACATCCGCTTGCAAGGTGAGATGGACGGAATCTCCGCCGCCGATCACATCCGCGACGAGCTCCACCTCCCCGTGGTTTTTCTGACCGCGTACGCCGATGACGCCACGCTGCGCGCCGCGAGCGTGACGGAGGCGTTCGGCTACATCATCAAGCCCGCCGAGGATCGCGAGCTGCGCATCGTGATCGAGATGGCGCTCTACAAGCACGCCGCCGAGCAGCAGCGCCGCAAGCTCGAGGGGCAGCTGCGGCGCTCGGAGAAGATGGACGCGATCGGTCAGCTCGCCGGCGGCATCGCGCACGACTTCAACAACATCCTGATGGCGATCCTGAGCAACTGCCGCCAGCTCATGGAGCAGCTGCCGCAGGGCGAGCGCCCGCACCAGCAGGTCTCGCAGATCCGCTCGTCGGCCGAGCGCGCCGCGCGCCTGACCCGCCAGCTGCTCGCGTTCGGCCGCGATGAGCAGGATCGGCCGATCCCGCTCGATCTCGCCGAGCACATCCGGCGCACCAGCGGCATGCTCTCCGAGCTGATCAGCGACGACATTCGCATCGAGCTGGCGATCGCCAGCGACCTGCGCGCGGTGCTCGGACGCAGCTCGGAGATCGAGCAGGTGATCATGAACCTCCTGGTCAACGCGCGCGACGCCATGCCGCGCGGTGGCACGGTGACGGTCGCCGCGTTCAACGTGAGCGATGCCGACGAGGTCCTCCTGACCGTGACCGATACCGGCGAGGGCATGGACGAGATCACGCGCGGCCGCGTGTTCGAGCCGTTCTTCACCACCAAGGACGTCGGCGCCGGCACCGGTCTCGGGCTGGCGACGGTGTACGCGGTGGTCTCGCGCTCGCAGGGACGGATCGAGGTCGCGAGCGCGATCGGCAAGGGCTCGACGTTCTCGATCTGGCTGCCCGCGACCACGGCGGTGCCCGAGGAAGTGCGCGACGCCGGCGACGATCTCGGGCCGCCGCTCGAGGGGACGATCGTCCTGGTCGAGGACGACGAGCAGGTGCGCGTCGTGATCCGCGAGATCCTCGAGCAGTCCGGCCTCCACGTGATCGAGACGCGCGACGGGCTCGAGGCGCTGGCCGCCTGCCGGACCAGCGCGCGCCACGTCGACCTCGTGCTCAGCGATGTCGTGATGCCCAAGCTCGGCGGTGCCGAGCTGGCGCGCCTGCTCGCGGCGGAGAGCCCGACGACGCGCATCATCTACATGTCCGGGTACCCCAACCGCGCGCTACCGGGCGGTCGGCCGCAGGACCTGGGCCCCGTGCTGCAGAAGCCGTTCACGCCGGCGCAGTTGCTCGACTGGATCCGCGACGCCCTGCGCTCGTCGAAGGCGGCCTGAGCCCGGCCGCTAGTGCGGCGCCGGCTGCGCGGCCTGGCCGGGTTGCGCGGGCCGTGCGGGTCCGGGGCGGCGCAGCAACACGTCGTCGACGCGCTGTGCCGCTCCAGCCGCGGGGAGCTTCGCGGCGCCGGCGGGGATCGGCGGCGTGCCCAGATCCGTGAACACCATCAGCGCGAGGATGACCAGGATGACGACGCCAAAGCCGATCGAGACGTAGATGCGCTCGCGCGAGCCGGTCGGCCGCTGGTTGCGCGCGATGATGTTCTCGAGTCGCCCCACGGTCGAACTCTAACAAGCGAATCGCGATCGCGCTCGTCGCTGCGTTCGATTGGCAATCGACCGTCGATCAATGGGATTCGGCTTGACACCCGCCGCGGA
>DATIPJ010000403.1:0-8602 GCA_035472155.1 Kofleriaceae bacterium | reverse complement strand
GCTGCCAGCGCTGGTAGGCGGACCACGCGGCGAGCGCGATCACCGCCGCTGCGGTGGCGACGGGAGCCCACATTTCCTTGCGGCCGGGCACATTCGCGATACTACCCGGCGCACATCCCTCGAGCAGCCGGCCGCGACCGGACACGCGATCACCGTCGGGCGATTCAGGCCTCGGGATGTCAACGCCACACCTGGCGCGAATTGGTTATGTGAGTGCGCTCGACCGCGAGCTTCCACGAGGCGAGCTGGATGCGCAGCTGTCGGGCTGGCGCCGGCTCAATGCGCGGCGCGGGATCACCGGCTTCTTTCTGGGGCACCGCGAGTCGGTGTTCCAGGTACTCGAAGGGTTTCCCGGAGTCGTACACGAGCTCTACGAGACGATCGCACGCGATCCGCGCAATCGCTTCGCCGCCAAGCTGGTCGACGAGCCGATCATGCGGCGCAGCTTCGGCGACTGGTCGATGGGCAACGCCCGCCTGGTGCGCACCGAGCTCGCCGATAGCGAGCTGTTGCGGCCGTTCTTCGATCCGTCGTTTCGCTACTGGCGCTGCGACGAGGACCAGGCGCGCGCGCTGATCTCGGCGTTCACGACCGGCCCGTGGCGCCGGTCGATCAGCTAGCGCGAGCGATCGGGCTGCGGGGCGCGAGCGATCGCCGAGCACAAGGCGGCGCGAAAGATGTAGGCGCGTGCTGGGCCGCGGGTAAGCTGCGCGCGTGGCATCCGCAGTCGTACTTCTGTCCGGAGGGCTCGATTCGACGACGGCGCTGGCCGTGGCGCGGTCCGAGGGGCGCACCTGCTACGCGCTCACGGTGCGATACGGGCAACTGCATCAGGTGGAGCTCGATGCGGCCGCGCGGGTCGCCGCTGCGCTCGGCGCGCACGAGCACCGCGTGGTCGACCTCGACCTTGGCCCGATCGCGCCCTCGGCGCTGACGTCGCCCGGGGCCGCAGTGCCCAAGGACCGCTCGCTGGGGGAGATCGGCGCACCGGGGGACGTGCCGCCGACCTACGTGCCGGCGCGCAACACGGTGCTGCTCGCGCTGGCGCTCGCGTGGGCCGAGTCGGTGGGCGCGGGTGAGATCTTCGTGGGGGTGAACGTCCTCGATGCGAGCGGCTATCCGGACTGCCGGCCCGAGTTCGTCCGCGCGTTCGAGGCGCTCGCACAGGTGGCCACGCGCGCGGGTGGGTTTCGCATCCGCGCGCCGCGGATCGAGCTCACGAAGGCCGAGATCATCGCGCTCGGGATGCGGCTCGGGGTCGACTACGGGCTGACGCACTCCTGCTACGACCCGCCCCCGTGTCATCAATCCGCGGCCGCGTGCGGTCGCTGCGATGCCTGCATCCTCCGGAGAAAAGGCTTCATCGAGGCCGGTGTGGCCGACCCCACGCGGTACGCGTAGCGCCGCCGGTGGCTGAAAACCGCGCGCTGGCCGAGTAAGATGTTCCCGCATGAAGCTCGGGACGCTGCTCTTGCGCAATGCGGCGATCGGGCTCTCGCAGCTGGAGGCGGCGCTCCGCAACCAGGTGCTGTACGGCGGGCGGCTCGGGACCAACCTCGTCGAGCTGGGCTACATCGATCTGGAGCTGCTGTCGGCGTACCTGGCCGAGCTCAGCGGATACCCGATCGCCACGCCCACGCTGCTCGATCAGGCGGATGCGGCGCTGCTGGAAAAGCTCGGCCCCGACGATGCGCACCGGCTGCGTGCGATTCCGCTCGGCCACCTCGCCGAGGGGGCCGTGGCGGTGGGTCTCGTTGAGCCCGCCGACACCGAGGCGGTCGAGTACGTCGCCGCGCGGCTGGGTGCGAGCGTCGTCCCGTACGTCGTGCCCGAGCTTCGTGCGCTGTATTACCTCGAGAAGCTGTTTGGACTGCCGCGCCGCGCGCGCTTCGTGCGCTCGGGCCGCTCGAGCAATGGCAACGGCGGCGACGCCAGCGACGAGCGGCGGCGCACGCAGCCCGCGCAAGGCATGGTGATGCCGCCGGCCTTCACGCTCGAGCCGCGCCGCCGCCGGGCGACCTCGCAGGCGCCGCTCGGCGGCGCGGTGCCGTTTGCGATCAGCTTCGCGGCGGCGTGCGAGCGCATCGACGCCGCGACCAACCGCGACCACATCGCCGATACCTTCGTCGCCTACGCCAAGGGCCGATGCGACGCGCTGGTCGTGTTTCTGATCCGGGACGGCAACGCGCTGGGCTGGCGGTCGTGGGTCGCCCCGCCTGCGGCGATGGCTCGGCCGATCGAGGAGCTCTCGCTCCCGCTCGGCGGCGCGTCGTCGCTCCAGTCGGCGCACGATGCAGGCCAGCCGTTCGTCGGCAGCCCGCCGTCGGCCGCGCGCCCGGTCGAGAAGCAGCTGTGGGCGGCGCTCGCGAGCCAGCCCGAACCGTTCGCGGTGCTGGTGGTGCCGGTGCTGGTCAAGCAGCGCGCCGTGAACCTGGTGTACGCGCATCTGACGAGCAGCGCGCCTCCGGCCCAGCTGGTCACGGAGGTGGGGGAGCTGGCGGTTCGCGCGCAGTCGTCGTACCTCCGGCTGATCCGTCAGGCCCGCGGATCGTGACTAGATCACTCGACTCCCGGCGCTTGCGGGTACGCACCCACCCCGAATCCTGGGGCGGGGTCAAGTGCCACTGAGTAGATTTCCCGGCGCTACCCGTCCGCGTAGTCCCAGGAAATTACAAGGCAAGTTCGGGAACTGAGAGTTGAAGGCCCGGAACTTGACTACGTCTGCCAAAGAGGGAAAGTCACGTCCGTGCCGCAACAAGTGTCCCTGCCGAACCATGGCTGCAAAGTCGGGTTTGGCACGATTGCAGCCGCTCTCGCCGCCCTCTCCATGGCGGTGATCGGCCATTTCTTTATCTAGAGACCGCTTCATGATCGATCGGCCTCTCGTTGACTGGTATGGCGCCCGGCGCCCTGCAGGTCCTCACCGAATGCTGCGCTGAGACAGCAACGGCAGCTGAGCCATGTGCTTGGCGACTGCCGTTCGGCTGGCCTCACCCTCGCGAACGCTCGAGCATGTATCGCGCCCAGTCGCCGTGCTCGAGCAACGTGCCGTGCTTCACGGCTTCGGGATCGCTCAGCACGTAGATCCAGCTCCACACGACCTCACCGCTCTCGAGGGTGACCTGCTTGATGATGCGTGCGAACTCTTCTCCCTCGTAGGCGTCGAGCAGGCCGAACGTGGCGGGCAGCTCGGTCAGCCACAGCAGCTCGCCGACCACGCGGCTCGGCTCAGCGGCCTCGATCAGGCCCGCGTAGCCCATCGGGAACGCGTACATCGCGCCGGTGGTCGACGCCTTCGCCGAGCGCGCGATCTGGTTGGCGATCAGCGAGTGCGCGGTCTGGCCCTGGCGCAGGGTCGCGTAGACGAACAGACGGTCGACGACTTCGTTGGAGCCGGTCGTCCGTCGGACCTCGAAACTTCCGGTCGTCCGCCTACGAGAGCCCATCGCTCGATCTAACCTCGGTTGGTGAGCGCCGTCACCTGATCGATCAGCGGCATGATCATCGCCGCGCCCGTGCCTTCGCCATGGCCGAGGCCGACGTCGAACACGGGATGTAGCCCGAGGTGCGCGAGGATCCGTGCGTGGGTGAACGAGCCCGCGTGTGCGGCGACGAGGGAGCCCACGACATGCGGGGCCAGTGCCGCGGCGACGAGCGCCGCGCTGCCGGTAGCGTAACCATCGAGGATCACCGGGACATTGGTCGATGCGGCCGCGAGCATGAGCCCCGCGAGCACGCCGGTCTCGGGCCCGCCGAAGGCCGCGAGGAGATCGAGGCCGCCCGCACCGGCCAGGGCCGCGCCGCGCTCGCCCGCGGCCTCGGCCACTGGATCGGAGAGCTCGCTGGGCGGGGCGCCCAGCGCGGCGCCGAGCAGGGCCGCGGACGCGACATCGGACCCGACGCCGAGCGCGCCGACCGCGAGCACATCGAGCCCGTCGTCGGCCAGCGAGACTGCGAGGGCGATCCCCGCTTCGAGCGCGAGGGCGGCATCGACGACGGTCATCGCAGGCTCGATCATCAGGTCGCGGCTGGGAGCGCGACCCAGGCGGACCGCGCTCGCGGGCATCTCGTCGGGCTCGCGCGCGCCGGCATCGACGAGCACGACCTGCGCGCGGCCCGCCCGCGCGACCTGGGCCAGCGCGGCGCTGCCGTCGGCGATCGCGCGCGCGGCGACGATGGTCGGATGCGCGGCACCCAGCGAGATGCCCGGATCGCCCACGCCGTGATCGCCGGCGCAGACCACGACGGTGCGCTTGCCCGCCCGCGGGCGGGCCGTGTGCTGCGCGCCACCCAGCCTCGCCGCGAGCCGCTCGAGCAGCGGAGCGCCTGCGCCAGCGACCCGGAGCCGCGCGCCCTCGGCGTGGGCGGCGGACGCCGGCGTGATCGAATCGATCACGTGCCGCAGGACCCGCGGGTCCGCCACGGCTACTCGCGCCCCCAGAGCAGCGCGCGGCGCTTCTGGCCGACCAGGATCGCGACGAAGAACGGCACGCCGAGCACGGCGGTGACCGCCCCGGTCGGCAGATGGTGGAGCGGCACGACCGCGCGGGCGAGGGTGTCGCAGACGGCGAGGACCGCGGCGCCGCCGAACATCGATGCCGGCAAGAGCAGCCGGTGGTCGGGGCCGAGCAGCGCGCGCAGGGCGTGCGGCACGATCAGACCGATGAAGCCGATCGGCCCGACGACCGAGATCGCGGCGCCGACCAGCAGCGAGGCGGTCGCGAAGATGACGGTCTGGGTCCGGCCGACCGCCACGCCGAGCGAGGCGGCGACATCGGTCCCGGCGGCGAGCGCGTTGAGCTCGCGCGCATAGATCACGAGCACGATCAGCGCCAGGCCGATCGGCGGTGCGGCGTAGCCGACGGTGACCAGCCGGACGGTCTCCAGGCCCCCCAGCATCCACTGCATGATCTGGATGACGTCGGTGAAGTCGCTCGTGTACTGGATGAGCACGGTGATCGACGAGCAGAACATCGACATCGTGACGCCGGCGAGGACCAGGGTCGCCGGCGGCAGGTGCTTGCCGATGCGCGCCAGCCGCCAGACCACGAGCAGCGTGCCGGCCGATCCGACGAGCGCAGCGGTGCCGATCCCGGTGACCCCGAACGCACCGTCGATACCAAACCGGATCGCGATGACCGCGGCCAGGGTCGCGCCCGAGGAGATCCCGAGCGTGAACGGCTCGGCCAGCGGGTTGCGCAGCAACGCCTGGAGCGCGCAGCCCGCGCCGGCCAGGGCCGCGCCGACCAGCAGCGACGCCAGGGCGCGCGGCACGCGGACCCAGAGCAGCACGTGCTCGGGCGAGCTCGGGTCGAGCGCAGTCGGGCTCATCATGGCGTAGTGCCAGCCCGCGCGATCGACGACCACACCGAACAGCGGCGCGAGCACGCCGATGACCGCGGTGGCCGCGATGCAGACCGCGAGCGCGCCGGCGAGCCGCGCCCCGGTGAGCCGCCCGGCGCTGCCCGTGATGAAGCCGCTCACGCCGGCACCGCGAACGGCGCGCCCGAGGGCAGCGCCCCGACATGGATCGACAGCCCGAATGCGGCCTCGGTCTCGGCGGTCGCAAGCACAGCGGACGGAGCGCCGCGCGCCGCGAGCTGGCCCTCGGAGAGCAGCCACATCGAGCCACCGTGGCGCAGCGCCAGGTCGAGGTCATGGGTGACGACGATCGCCGCGGCGCCGGCATCGCACTGCGCGCGCAGCATCTCGAAGATGCCGCGCGCGTGGGCCGGATCGAGCCCGGCGGTCGGCTCGTCGAGCAAGAGGCAGCGCGCGCCCTGGCACAGCGCCTGCGCCACGATCACCCGCCGCGCCTCACCGCCGGACAGCTCGTCGAACCGCCGGTGCGCCAGGTGCGTGACATCGCACGCCGCCATCGCGCTCGCGGACGCCGCGAGGTCATCGTCGCTCGCGATGCCCAGGCCGTGCTGGCGCGCGTAGCGCCCGAGCAGCACGACCTCCTCGACGGCGAACGGGAACGCCAGCTCGTAGCGCTGCGGCAGATACGCCAGGCTCTGGGCGATCAGCCGGCGCGGCGCGCGCACCGGATCGTGGCCGAGCACCCGGATCGCTCCGGAGCGCGGCTCGATCAACCCGGCGATCGCGCGCAGGAGCGTCGTCTTGCCCGCGCCGTTGGGTCCGACGATCACGACGAGCTCGCCCTCGCCGACCGCGCCGCTGATCCCGCGCACCACCACGCGCTCGCCCAGCGCGACCGCGACATCGGTGAGCTGGACCCAGGTCATGACGGCGATTGTAGTTGGGGTTCTCTGACATTGCGCGTTGGCGAGCGCAGCGGAAACGCGCTACCCCTCCGGGCGTGCGGCGCCGCAACGATCGCGTGGCGATGAACCTGCCGGTCGAGCTGATCACCGACGGCAAGCGCGTCCGAGCGGTCTCGCAGGACCTCTCGCCGTACGGGATGTTCGTCCGGCTGTCACCGCCGCTGCCGGTCGGCACCGTGGTCCAGCTCGTGATCTCGCCCAACGGCCAGCGCCTGGTCGCGACCGGCAAGGTCACCCACGCGCTCGCCGAGGTCGAGGCGCGCACGCTCGGCCGATTCCCCGGCATCGGCGTCGCATTTCGCGAGCCGATGCGCCCGGGCGACCAGCTGTTCGCCGAGGCGATCACGCGCCTGCTCGATCGCCATGCCGCCCACCAGCCGCCCGCCGAGCTGCGGATCGTCGTCGCCGACGCCGAGACCCGCGTGCTCGAGCGGCTGTCGACCGCGCTCGGCACCGCGGGGTTCTCGGTCGCGACCGCGACCAACGGCATGGAGGCGAACGGCGCGTGTCTGTCACGCGCGCCCGACGTCGTGCTCATCGAGCGCGACATGCCGGTGGTCGATGGCCTGCACGTGCTCCAGGAGATGGGTCGCCACCCCGACCTCGCCAATGTCCCGGTCATGATGATGTCGGCGGAGGCGACCGACCTGATCCGCTTGCAGGCGTTCCAGCTCGGCGCGATGGACTTCATCCCGAAGCCGTTCACCGTGCTCGAGGTCATCCTGCGTGCGCGTCGCTGGGCGCGGGCCAGCCAGCGCGATACCGGGCGCGTGGTGCTGCGCGGCGCGCTCAATGAGCTCGCGCTGCCCTCGCTGCTCACCATGTTCGAGCTCGAGCGCAAGACCGGCCAGCTCGCGGTGACCCGCGATCAGCTGGTCGCGTGGATCGACTTCGTCGAAGGCAAGATCGTCCGCGCGCGGTCGACCGAGATCGACTCCGACTCGCGCACCGTGATGCTGAACGTCCTCGACTGGCAGGCAGGCTACTTCGAGCTGTGGACCGGCGGCGCCGCGCCCCCGGTCACCGATCTCGACACCAGCGTGGCGCACCTGCTGCTCGAGCATGCGCGGCTGCGCGACGAGGCGGCCAGAGGCCCGTCTACTTGACCTCGTTGACGTCCTTGAGCCCGGCGGCGAGGGCGGCGAGCGCCTCGGCGACCCGCGGCGACGGCGCGATCAGGTACGGCTCGGACACCGCGTGCACGCGCTTGCCCGTCACCGCCGGCACGTCGAGCTGGTTCCACGCCGCGATGCTCTGGCGCGCTGCGTACGACAGGTCGAGGATCACCTCGGGCCGGGTGCGCAGGACCTCCTCGGCGGAGATCTTGGGGTAGCGCACGCCGGCGGCGCTCAGCACGTTGTCGCCGCCGACCACCGCGAGCAGCTCGTCGATCCAGCTGCCCGGACCGCCGCAGACCAGGTTGCCCAGACCCCCCGCTTCCCGATCGATCACCGCGAGCACGCGCGGGCGGCGGGCCGGACGGGCGGCCGCGGCGCGATCGAGCGCGCCATCGATCGACTCGACCACGCGCTCGGCGTCGGCCGCCTTGCCCAGCCGCGCGCCGACCGAGCGCAGCGCAGCCTTGACGTCGGGCAGCCCGTGGATCGCGCACGCGATGGTCGCGATCCCGGCGTCGTTGAGCGCGCCGGCGGCCTGGCTGTGGACGTCGTCGACGATCACCAGCGAAGGTTTGAGCCCCACGATGATCTCGAGGTTCGGCGCCAGGAAGCTGCCGACCTTGGGCAGCCCGG
Source organism: Kofleriaceae bacterium (assembly GCA_035472155.1). Lineage (GTDB taxonomy): Bacteria > Myxococcota_A > Polyangia > Haliangiales > Haliangiaceae > JABFXX01. The sequence goes on along the minus strand of DATIPJ010000403.1, from coordinate 564 downwards.
TGACCTCGGGCGGGAATGTCGAGTAGTCGTCGACGCCGACGAGGAGCGGCGCCGAGCCGAGCGCGGCCACGATCTCGGTCGCCGATGGCGTCAGCGACACCACGCGCGGCGCGGCGGCCGATGCCGCCGGTGCGGCCTGGGCCGGCGCCGGTCGGGCCTCGTCGCGGCGGCACGCGAGCCCGACGAGCGCCACGAGAGCGAACGCAAGCGCGGCCGCGACAGTCGATGCACGAGGTCTCACACGTGCTGCATATCATCTGCCGCGACCGACGACGACCGATCGATCGGGGAACGAGGTATCGTGGAGCCGTGGAACGCGGCGATCTCATCGGTGCCATCCTCGACGGCCGGTACCGGGTCATCGAGCCGGTCGCCGAGGGCGCCATGGGCGTGGTCTATCGCGCCGAGCGCGTGAAGCTCGGGCGGATCGTCGCGATCAAGGTCCTGCACGACGTGCTGCCCAACGAGCTGTCGGGCCGCAAGCGGTTCGAGATCGAGGCGAGGGCGATGGCCAAGCTCGAGCATCCGCATTGCGCCTCGGTGCTCGACGTCGGCATCCACAAC
>DATIPJ010000402.1:0-9561 GCA_035472155.1 Kofleriaceae bacterium | reverse complement strand
CGCGCGGCGAATCGCCGACGGCGGCGCGTTCCACGGCAGCGCGACCAACCTGTTCGTCAGCGGCAAGGGCGCGATCCCGCGCAAGGCGCTCGAGCAGAAGCTGGTCGCCGCGGCGCAGGCCGAGGGCCTCAAGTACGGCATCGTGATCCGCCGGTTCGACGACGCCGCGGTCACGTCTGCGCCCGAGTACTCGCGGCGCGAGCTGGTCGCGATGATCAAGAGCACCGATCAGCAGCTGCCGCCGCCGGTGCTCCTGGCCTACAAGGTCTATCCCAACGGCAAGGAGGAGCTGGTGCGCGGCGTCCAGCTCGCCGAGGTCCCGATCCGCGCGTGGAAAGACGTCCTCGGCGTCTCGAGGGAGCTCACCGCGTACAACTTCCTCGCGGCCAACGAGAGCCAGCTCCAGCTGCGCCTCACCGGCGGCACCGACGACGGCTTCGTGCCCTCGGCGGGCATCGAGAGCGGCATCGTGACGCCCGACCTCCTGCTCAAGGAGATCGACCTCGGCGGCTCGTCGGCGGGCGAGCGGCCCGCGCCGATCCTGCCCAAGCCGAGCAAGTGACCGCCGTCGCGCGGATCCACGCCTTCGAACCGCGCAGTCGCGCCAATGGCCCGGGCGCTCGGTTCGTCGTCTGGTTCCAGGGCTGCACGCTCGGCTGCCCGGGCTGCTTCAACCCGACCACCCACGATGCCGCCGGCGGTCGCGAGGTCGCGATCGACGAGCTCGTCGGCGAGCTGACGCGCGCCGCCGCATCGGGGCGCCCGGCGATCGAAGGCCTGTCGCTGAGCGGTGGCGAGCCGCTGCAACAGCCCGCCGCTGCGCGCGCCCTGCTCGACGCTGCGCGCGCCCTGGGCCTCTCGACCCTCGCCTTCTCGGGCTACACGATCGACGAGATCCGCGCGCTCCCCGACGGCCCCGAGGTGCTGGCGCACCTCGACGTCCTGATCGACGGCCGCTACGTCGCGCGCGAGCGCCTCGCGATCGGCCTGCGCGGCTCGGCCAACCAGCGCATCCAGCTGCTCACCGATCGCTACGCGCGGCGCGACGTCGAGGACACCCCGGTCGCCGAGATCCGCATCGGCCCCACGGGCGATGTCATCCTCACCGGCGTCGACCCGCTCAAGCTCAAGCAGCGCTGAGGGCCGCGAGCTCTCCGTCGACGGTCAGCTGACCACGCCGTAGACGTTCTTGGCCTGGCGCTGGATCTCGATCGAATCGCGCAGCTGCTCGAACAGCTGGCGCGACGCCGGCATCCCCACGATCTCGAGGTGCGGCGTGGTCTGGTCCTGCGCGAACACCTCGACGTGCGCGACCCCCAGGATGCGGTCGAGCAAGTTCTGCTTGTAGCGCACGTCGCGGCACCGCCACAGCTGCAGCACGTCGATGCGCTTCGAGAGCACGCCGCGCTCGGTCTCGATCACCGTGTTCGTCACGCGAAACCGGATCGATCGCCGATAGATGTTCATCCCGATGAAGAACACCGCCACCGCCGCCACCGGGATCGCGACGAACAGCGTCCTGGCCATCGTCGTCGACTTCATCCACAACAGCAGCACCAGCAGCGCCACCACGATCGCGCCTGCGATCACCGCCGCCAGGTAGTAGCCGAGGAACGCCTTCCACGACGGCACACCTTCGTAGATCAGCTTGCGCTGCGCCGGGACGTCGTCGATCCCGGCGTGCCGCACGAACGGCGCGGGGACTTCGGCGGGCGACGTCACCACCGGCATCCCGGGCACCGGCGTCGGCTGCCCGGCCAGCGGTTGCCCGATCGACGGCGGCGCGCTCTGCGGCGGCTGCTGCCCCTGCGCTCCCTGAGCGCCAACGCCCGGCGGCGGCACGTTCAGGAACGAGTTACAGAACCGGCACTTGATTGCCTCGTCCTGGATCTCTTCGGCACAGAACGGACATTTCTTCATGACTACATTCGATACCCGATACCGACCATGAAGTCGAACGAAGTGATGTTCTTGATCGTGGGGTCGAGACCCTCTTTGCGCGGGCTATAGGTGAACGCGAGCGGAATCGTTCCGATGATGTTCGGCGTGATCGCGTACTCGAGCGCCGGCGAGATCCGGACGTGAAACATCGCGAGCGTGCCGGTGGTGTCGTGGCCCAGGGTGATCGCACTCCCGTTCACGCTCGACAGAAACAGCGCGCCGATGCCCACGTCGCCGCGCACCGACAGCTTCGGCATCACCTCGAAGCTCGCCCCGACATTGGCCATCGCGGTGCTCAGTAGCCCGGTCCTGCTCGGCCCCACCATGTTGGGCGCGTTCTCATCGCGCAGGTTGTACGGCACCGGCATCAGCGTCGCGACCACGCCGGCCTCGACGGTCAGCTTGTCATTGACCGCGATCGGATAGCCGGCCATCAGCCCGAACTCCGCCTGCACCGGGACTTTTACCTTGGGCCCCATGAAGTACTTCGCCCCGCCGCCGAGCACGCGCGCCGAGATCAGGTGCGGTCGCGAGCCGCGCGGCCCGGGCTCACCGGTATCGCTGCGCTCCTCCTGGTCGCCGGTCGGCGTGTTCTCGGCGCTGGCCACCTGCTTGTGTCCATCGTCGCGCACGTCCTTGCGCGGCTCGGTGTTCGCCGGCGTCTTCTCGCCATCGCCCTCGCCGGGCAAGCTATCGGGCGGCCGCTTGCTGATCAGCGCCGCCTGCTGCGCGCACGCCTCGAGGTCCTTGATCCGGTCCTCGACCTCCTGCTTGCGCTGCGGGTCGAGCGGCGCGACCTTGGGGCTGGCCTTGAGCGCGAGAAACCGCTTGTAGAAGAAGTGCGCCTTCGCGCAATCGTTGGCCTGGCGATACGACTGCGCGATGTTGAACACGTACTTCGCGCGCTTGTCCTCGTCGGTCTCGAGGGAGAAGCCCTGCTTGAACGCTTCGATCGCCTTGTCGAAGTTGCCGAGGATGTACTGGTTCTCGCCTTCCTTGTACCAGTCACCCGCAGTCTTCGGCGGCGGCTTCGGCTGTGCCCACGCGAGCGCCGGCACCAGCAGGACGGCCAAACAGATCTTCCTCATCGTGTCTCCCAAGACAGTCGAATCATTGTCGGGGTCGCCCAGCGTCGTGCTTCACGGAGGCATCAGCCCGTCGGGGTCCCCGGATCCCCGGGCTGCACTACCCTTCTTCGTATCCTGACCAGCTCGGCCGTTCCCATTCGGCGGCGTCGTCGATGTCGTCGTGGCCTTGAGCTTCACCAGCTCCGCCTTGAGCTGCGAGCTCTCGCCCGCATCGACCGGCCTGAACGAGAAGGGCGTGTAACCCCTCATCCGCAGCGAGATCGAGACCTTCGATCCCTTCTTCTTCGGGATGAACAGCGTCGTCGGCGTCGTCTTGCCCGTATCGACGCCATCGACCAGCACATGCGCGCCCGACGGCGCAGAGATGACATCGATCTCGGCGTTCACGGCCGCCGAGTCGCCGCTCGTGCCGGTCCCCGTCGTCCTCGGCTTGCCCGTCCCCTCGGCTCCGGTTCCGGTGCCCGTGGAACCTGTCGTCCCGGTGCCCGTCGTGCCCGTCGTCCCGGTGCCTGACGTGCCCGTCGTGCCCGTCGTGCCCGTGCCTGTCGTGCCCGTCGTCCCCGTGCCCGTCGAGCCGGTCGTTCCGGTGCCCGTCGAGCCCGTCGTGCCCGTTGTACCGGTGCCCGCCGTTCCTGCGGTCCCATTCGCGCCCGTCGTTCCCGTCGAGCCGGTCGTTCCGGTTCCCGACGTGCCCGCCGTACCATCCGCGCCCGTCGTTCCCGTCGAGCCAGTGGTCCCGGTGCCCGCCGTCCCCGCGGTTCCATTCGAGCCGGTCGTTCCCGTCGAGCCGGTCGTCCCGGTTCCCGACGTGCCCGCGGTTCCGCCCGATCCATTCGGGTCCGCGATCACCGCGCTGCCGTCGGTGTTTTGCGATCCGCGCCCCGCGGACGCGAGCTGATCATTCTTTCCGACCACGACGATGATCGCCGCGATCGCCGTCGCCACCACCACGAGCGCGGCGATGATGAACCCCGCCCTGCCGCGGCCGCGATGCATCTGCCCGGTGGCCGAGCCCAGCGTCGTCGGAGAAGGCATCCCCATCCCATGCAGGCTCGGCATCCCCCCTACGCCCGGCATGCTCGGCGAGCTTGGCCCGCCCGGAATGCCCGGCGCCGTGATCCCCGGAACGCTCGGCGCGATCAGCGTGCCCGGCAGCGGCGTCGGCGGCGTAGGCGTCAGCCGCACCGACATCGTCACCGGCGCATTCGACGGCATCAGCTGCCGCTGCAGGAACCCGGACACACCGCCGTGCGACTCGACGTACCCGACCGGATCCGACATCGCGCGCATGAACTCGTCCATCGTCGGGTAGCGCATGTCGGCGCGCTTCTCGAGCGCCTTCAGCACCACGATCTCGACGTGCGCCGGCAGCATGCGGATCTGCGACGGCGGCCGCGGCCGCTGCGTCAGGTGCTGCACCAGGATCTCGCCGTAGCCCTCGCCGATGAACGGCACGCGGCCGGTCACCATCTCGTAGAGCACGATGCCCAGGGCGTAGACGTCCGTGCGCAGGTCGACGCTATCGCGCCCCTCGCACTGCTCCGGCGACATGTAGGCCGGCGTGCCCATCACGATGCCCGTGCGCGTGCGGTGCGAGCCCATCGCGCTGCCGCCCGTCAGCTTCGCGATCCCGAAGTCGAGCAGCTTCACGAAGTCGCGCTCGCGCCCGCGCTGCAAGAGGATGATGTTGTCGGGCTTGAGATCGCGGTGAACGATCCCGCACTTGTGCGACGCGCTCAGCGCATCGGCGACCTGCAGCGCGATCGTCAGCGCCCGCTCCGGAGCCAGCGGTGCCTCGGTCCGGATGAGATGCGACAGCGTCCCTCCGGCCAGGTACTCCATGATGAAGTACACCAGCTGGTCGCGACCGCCCCCGGCCTGGATGATGCCGAAGTCGACGATGTCGACGATGTTCGGGTGGCCGATGTCGTTGACCGCCTTGGCCTCATGGAAGAACCGGGCGGCGACCTCCTGGTTGGTCGAAAACTCCGAATGGAGGACCTTCAGGGCGACCTTCTTGCCGATCGAAGGGTGCTCGGCCAAGTAGACCGAGCCCATGCCTCCCTCGCCCAACTTCTGGGTGACCAGGTAGTTGCCGATGGTTTGGCCGATGAGGAGGTCTGGCTGCGGGGGCCCTTGCTGGGGGTCCATGTAGTCTCCGCGACGTATCATCTTAGCCCCAACCGGCGCGAAAGTCGCGGCATGCTGCTCGTCGTGTCAGCATTGACCCTCATGCGCACCCTGGTGTTCTGCGCTGTCGCTGTCGTATGCGCCACCCCAGCATGGGCCGATCGCCTTCCCGACATCAAGTCCCGCTCGGCTATCGTCCTCGACGCAGCCACGGGTGAAGAGATCTTTGGCAAGGATGCCGACGAGATCCGGCCGATCGCGTCGACCACCAAGATCTTCGTGGCCATGGCGATCCGCAAGCGCATCGATCTCGACGGCTGGACCGAGATCACCAAGGTCGACGCGCACTACGCCGCCGGTGGCGCCCGAACCCGCCTCGACATCGGCCAAAAGTTCCGCAATAAAGACCTGTTGCGCGCGATGCTCATCGCCTCCGACAACCGCGCAGCCACCGCGCTCGGCCGCGCCGCAGGGTTGTCGCCCGATGACCTCGTCGATGCGATGAGCGCCGTTGCAAAACGCCTTCATCTCAAGCGCACGAAGTTCACCGATCCGACCGGCCTGCGCGGCAACGTCTCCACCGCGCGCGAGATGGCGATCGGCCTGCGCGCCGCGCTCGAGGACGATGTGCTGCGCGCGATCATGCAGCAGGACTCCGCCGACATCGTCTCGAAGGATCACTACGCGCACATTCACTACGGCTCGACCAACCAGCCGCTCGTCGCCGGCCGCTGGGACGTCATCGGCGGAAAGACCGGCTACACCACCGCCGCCGGCTACTGCTTCATCACGGGCGCGCGCTTCGAGGACCGCGAAGTCGTCATGGCTTTCCTCGGCGCCGACGGCAAGCTCACCCGCTTCGGCGACTTCAACCGCGTCGCCGCATGGCTCGACCACGGTGCGCCCGGTGCCGTGAGCGCCGCGCGCCGCACGCATCACACGCAGCCCGTCCGCAGCGCCCCCGACGCGGGCACACGCGTCGCGTCGCCCGACTAGCCGCGCTCGTCGACCAACCGGTACATATACGTGTGCCGGTCCGTCCCTTCCCAGTACGACCCTTCGATCGGCGACACGATCATGATCCCCAGCGACGGATCCCACTTGCCGCGCGACCAGTGCGTCCACGAATCCGCCCACAGCTCGTCGATCAGTGCGCGGTCGCGCGAGATCCGCGCCTCACCGGAGAACACCGCGTACCCGGCGCCCTGCAACACCACCGTCACACGTGCACCGTGCTCCAGCGCGGATGCTTGCTCGGCATCGAACGACGACGCCAGATACATCGTCGTATCGTCTCCCGTGCGCGCCATCGTCATCGGCTTGCCATCGATCTCGTCGCCGGGCGTTCCCGACAGCACCACGGCCGTCCGCGTCGCCCGCACCAGCTGTTGCAGCCGCTCGCGATGCTCCTCGGGCGACCGCATTTCCAGTGTCATCGTGGCGAGTCCCATGCCGCCCGACGTAGCAAGCCATATGCCCCGCCGCCGCCACCGCCTCGGCGGCGTGCGTCGAGATCCATCGCACTGTAAATGTCGGGCACCGACTCCGATGTCGTCTGCCGCAAGCCACCGTCTCGTCGTCTCACCACGCGTCGCCGCCCTCGCGTTCCGGCGAAACCCGCCACGCCCACACCGCACCACGCGTGCAACCTTGCGCCGCCGCGCGAAATCACCCTCAGTCCGCGCGCGCTATTTCGCACCTGCCCTCTCACTCCCTGTGGCAGCCGCGCTCGATCGTGCGCGTGGTCCCCGTGGCATGATCGCACGGTGACCTTCCACCGGAGAGAGGTCCTCGGCGCCCTCGGCGCTGCGTCTGCCTCGACCCTCCTCTGGGCCCTCGGCTGCGGCGCCCGCTCTCCCGCGATCCGCCGCGCGCCGCAAGTCTCGGGCGAAGTTCGCACCTGGCTCCGCGACGCCGTCGCGCGCCTGATCGCCGTCTACCCGACCGTCCACGCCCTCGCCGTCTCGCGCCGGCGCACCACCGCCGCCCTCGACGTCCTCGGCGCCGGCATCGCCCGCACGCGCATCGACGGCGCCGTCTTCACCGTCCGCCGCACCGACGGCAGCTGCCGCGAGCACGTCACTTCCGACCTCTCCGCCGCCGGCATCGACGAGGCCGTCACCGCCCTCGGCGCGCCGCGCGAGCGCAAGTCCCTCGACTTCGGCCGCGCGCCGCCCACCCCCGACGAGCCTCCGCACCTCGACGACAGCGATCTCCGCCACCGCGCCGAGCTCCTCCAGCGCCACGCCAGCGCATCCTCGCGCATCGTCTACGCCGCCGCCCTCATCGACATCGACGACGCCATCCTCTGGTCCGTCGCGCCGCGCCGCGACCTCGAGCAGCGCCTCACCCGCATCCGCCACACGGCCACCTGCGCCGCCTGGAACGGCTCGCGCGCCGTCGTCCGCGAAGCCGAGCGCGCCTGGTCCGGCTGGCTCGACGATCAGCCCCTCACCCCCGCCGACATCGACGCCGCGCGCGACGCCGCCCTCCAGCTCATGACCCCGGGCATATTCGACGACGGCGAGCGCACCCTCGTCCTCGATCCCTCCGCCGCCGCACTCCTCCTCGACACCGCCGCCACCCATCTCCTCACCTCCGCCGCCGCGCGCCACCCGGCCGTCGCGCGCCGCGCCGCCATCGACGCCCACCTCGCCTCGCCCCTCGTCACTCTCGTCGACGATCCCACCACCCCCGCCGCCTACGGCGCCTTCGCCTTCGACGACGAAGGCGAACCTGCCGCCGCCATCACCCTCCTCGACCAAGGCCGCATCGCCGCCCGCCTCACCGACCACACCGGCAGCGGCGCGGGTCGCGGCCGACGCCCGGGCCACCTCGCGCTCGTCGAGCCCGCCCCCCCCCACCTGCGCCTCTCCCCAGGCAGCTTCGACACCCCACAGCTCTACACCGACGGCTTCATCCTCGAGGGCGCTCTCTCCGCCACCTACGACCCCGACACCGATCACTTCCGCCTCGCCTGCGCGCGCGCGCGCGAGCTCAAGTCCGCCAACGAGACCGGCCGCATCTACGCCGACGTCGAGCTCGTCGGCTCCCTCTCCGCCCTCCTCGCCGCCATCGACGGCATCGCGCGCGACCCCGCCACCCTTGCGCCCCACACCCACCCGACCCAGCCACCCCTCTGGCGCTCGATCTCTACCCCCGCCCTCCGCACGCGCGGCTTCCTCCGCGCCAGCCGCCCACCGCGCACCCGCACCTGACGGCCCTCTCTCTTTCTCTCATCGCTCTCATCGCTCTCATCGCTCTCATCGCACTCATCGCTCTCATCGCTCTCATCCCTCTCATCGCTCTCATCGCTCTCATCGCTCTCATCCCTCTCTCTCATCCCTCTCTCTTTCTCTCATCGCTCTCATCGCTCTCATCCCTCTCATCCCTCTCATCCCTCTCATCGCTCTCACCCCTCTCATCGCTCTCGTGCCCGCCCGTTCATTCGCGACCCACGCTCCTCCCTGTCGCGCACCCCTCTTCATCCGCGACCCACGCTCCTCCTCCTCCTCCTCGCGCACCTCCCATCCACACCGCCAAGCCGCCCATGATCTCCCAGCGCGATCTCGTCCAGCGCCTCAGCCGCACCACCCTCGGCGGCTGGAGCGTCGTCGAGCGTGTCCAGGACCTCGCCATCGCCGACGAGCGCCGCTCCCTCCAGCGCCGCGATCACCGCATCCGCCTCACCCTCATCGTCCACCAGGACACCCCTCGCGGCCGCGGCAGCGCGCGCCTCGACGTCGACGCCTACGACACCTCCGCCGAGGACCTGGTCGACCAGGCCACCTCCCTCGCCCTCGCCGCCGTCGGCCCGGCCTGGTCATCAGCGCCCCCCTCCGCCCCCGCCAACGTCACCATCGTCGACGAAGACCTCCTCAAGCGTGAGCTCGACGCCATCGCCCTCGGCACCCTCACCCGCCTCCGCCGCCCCGACGGCGTCACCGTCACCGCAGCCACCGAAATCCTCCGCGAGCGCGCCACCGTCATCGCCAGCTCCGGCTTCCACACCACCTGGCTCGCCACCACCCTCCACGCCCACGCTCATCTCATCACCACCGGCGATCGCACCCCCACAACCGCCAGCGATCGCCCCGCCACCACCCCCGATCGCACCGCCACCACCCCCGATCGCACCGCCACCACCACCGATCGCGCCGCCACTACCGCCGATCGCCCCGCCACCACCGCTGATCACCCCGCCACCACCGCCGATCGCACCCTCGCTATCTCGCGCGAAGCGCGTCGCACCGACGACTTCGATCTCGACGCTGCCATCTCCTCCGCCGCCGCCGATCTCCTCCTCCTCGCCAACGCCCCACCGCCCAGTCCCGGCCCGTGCGCCCTCTGGCTCGGCCCCGAAGCCCTCCTCCACGGCGACGCCTCTCGCGCCGGCCTCGAC
>DATIPJ010000401.1:0-13658 GCA_035472155.1 Kofleriaceae bacterium | reverse complement strand
GGTCGCTCGCGCGCACGCTGCCATCGACGAGCACGTCGACGCGCGCAACGCCGACGTTGTCGCTCGCCGACACGGCGACAGAGATCGTTCCGCTCACGGTGGCGCCGGCGGATGGCGCCGTGATGGTCGCGGTCGGCAGCTGCGTATCACCGCCGCCGCCGCCACCACCGCCGGTGAGCCCGAAGAACTGCGCGGCATAGAACGACGAGTAAATATTGTGGTCCTCGCAGAACGCGCCCGTCGCACCGCCTTGATCGGCCCCGGTGCCTGGATCGACGGTGAGCGCGTGGCCCATGCCGTTGACCAGGTAGGTCTCGATCATCGCGCGGCCGCCGGCGTCGCGGAAGACCTTGTGGGTCGCGGTGCGAAACGTCTCGTTGACCTCGGGAGTCTCGTCGATTCCGAGGAGGTTGCTCCACTGGTCGACCTGCTGCTGCAGATCCGCCGGCGCGACCGTGGCGTCCGTCGCGCCGTGGAAGGCGATCAACCGCGGGTACGGCCCGGCGTAGCCAGGGAACGCATTGCGCACCAGATTGCCCCACTGCGCGGGCGTGCGGCTGACCTTGCCTTGCTGGCAGTTGGTCGTATCGATGAGGCTCGTGGCGCACGCATAGGGGCCGCCGGAGTTGACCGAGCCGGCGGCGAACACGTCGGGATAGGTCGCCATCATGAACGTGGTCATGAATCCGCCCGCCGACATGCCGGTGACGAAGATCCGCGCCGGGTCGCTGCCGCGCGTCGACTTCATGTGATCGACCATCTGCTTGATCGAGAGCGCCTCGCCCTGGTCGCGCGAGATGTCGCCGGTCTGGAACCAGTTGAAGCAGCTCGACGAGTTGTTGCCGCTCGCCTGCTCCGGGAACACGACCGCGAACCCGAAGCGGTCGGCGAGGTTGCCCCACTCGGTCTGGGTCGAGTAGACGCTGGCGCTCTCGGTGCAGCCGTGCATCGCCACGACGAGCGGCGCACCCGACGGCAGGCCCGCCGGCGCATACGTGAACATCCGCAGCGCGCCCGGGTTACTGCCGAAGCCGGTCACCTGGGTGAGCGTCACGCCCTGAGACACGCCGGTCACCAGCGGCGGGTCGCCGTCGACGGCACACGCTGCGAACGCAAGGATCGCGAGACAGCAAACGACCAGCGAGGCTCGATTCATGAGTGACTCCAGTCAGAGGCCATCGATCAGGTTCGGATCGAACCGCTTGGATGCGGGTCGGCCGGCGTGGGTCGCCGCGACCGGGCTACGGAGCCAGCAGCTGTGCGCAGTGACCGGCCTGCGCGGGCGCGCCGGTGATCGCGCCGCCGCGCGGGATGCACTGACTGGGCGGCAGCCGCCCGCCCGACTCGACATGATCGACGAGCAGATCGAACGCGCGCTGGGCGTGCGGCTGGATCAGCTCGAGCTGCGGAAACGTGGTCTTGAATGTCTCGATGTGATTGCCATTCTGCACTTCGTACAGTCGATACGCAGGATCGCGGTCGCGATCTCGGTCGTGGCCATTGCCATGGTGGCGACCGCGATCCCCATCGCAGTCGTCGCGATCGCGGCCGTGCTGGTGATCGAGGACCTTCGCCTCGTACGCGCGCGCGGAGTGCTGGATGGGCAACAGCGCATCCATCGTGCCGGCGACGGTGATCAGCGGACGCCGGATCCGCCCGGTCGTCGCGACCTGGGCGACCCGCCGCGCGATCGAGCGATCCTCGGCGACGCGGCCTGCGTAGTCGTACCCGCCGGTGCCATCGATGTCATTCACGCCGCCGTCGTAGGTCGGGAATGCGGGGTCGAATCGCTTCTGCCACTGGCACTGCGTGACCTCCCAGAACTGCGCCCAGTAGAGCCCCCAGAGGGACGTCGTGCCTGAAACCAGGTCCGGTGGATAGCCAGCGGCCACGATGTTGCGCGCGGCGAGGCTCTGCGGGTCAAAGCCGGAAGCCGCATAGGCCGGGAAGTTGGCGATCGCCGGCGGCAGATCCTCGAGGAGGTTCGGCCCTCGCGCGTCGATGAACGTGCCCTCCCAGTCGACACCGCCGTCGAACAACTCGGGCGCCTCCTCGACCGCGCGGCGCACCTGATAGCCGCCGTTGGAGGTGCCGACCGCGTAGGTGAACCGCGGGTGGCGGTGGTACTGAGCGCGGACCGCGCGCTGCGCGAGGCGGGCGTCCTCGATCATGTACGTCGTCCACTGGGTGAACGGCTTCTCGGGATCATCGTCGAAGAAATGCACCCAGATCTGCGACGCGGGGTTGAGCCGGCACGAGCTCGGGTCCTCGGCGGGCTGCGTCGGCGATGCAAGACTGACGATCTTGAGGTTCAGCACGCCCTTGTTCTGCGACGCATATGCATAGCCGCGCTGCAACACGAGGTCGCTCCAGGCGAAGTCGCCATTGTGCTCGCTGCGCGTCCCCGAGGCGCCGGCGACGACGAGCCGGCCGTTCCAGACGGCCGGTAGGCGCAGGAGGAAGCGGGCTTGCCCGGTCGGGTCATCGGCGAACCGTCCGGCGACCTGGAGGCCGGGCACAGCGCGCGTGATCGGCGTGCGGTCCGGCGGCGCGGGCGAGATCACGTTGCGATCCGTCGAGGGTGTGAACGCACCCGCCGGCAGCGCCGGATTCGAATTGTCGGCCGGCGTCGTCGTCGGATTGGCCGTCGTCAGATCGGCGCTCTCGATGCACGTGACGTCGGCGGCGCGGTGGCCGAGCGCGGCGACGACCTCCGGACAGCCCGCCCGGGCGACGTGTGGGGCGACGGCCGACCCCACACAGATGACACAGACGAGACAGATACGGCCGTGGTGAGTCATGGGTCTCCTCGGGGGTCTCCCCTGGGTTGCACGGTGCGCGCCACGCGAGATGCTCGCGAAGCTGAAGGGTTCATACACGAGCGCGTCATGAACGACGCCACCGGACCTCCGCAGGGTGCGTCACGCATGACGCTGCGGCGCGGTGCCGATGTCGGATAGCGACCCAGGTTTCGCATCTGTTTCGTTGGCGTGCAAGTTGGCTTGGGATACCGTTTTCGCTCGATGCCCAGCGGGGGTTCAGCGCGATGCCGAGTCCCAGTTCCGTCGAAGCCAGCCTTACGTACCCGGCGGTCGCCGACGCCACGCTGGGGCGCTATCGGCTGTTCGCCAAGCTAGGCAGCGGCGGCCAGGCCGACGTGTTCCTCGCGATCGCGCGGGGCACGCTCGGAGTGGACAAGATCGTGGTGATCAAGCGCGCCCGCGCCGAGCTCGCGGCCGATGCCGAGCAGATGGGGATCTTCGTCGACGAAGCGCGACTGACGCTGCGGCTCAATCACCCCAACCTCGTGCACACCTACGAGGTGGGCGAGGCGATGGGCACCCACTTCATCTCGATGGAGCACGTCGAGGGGCTGTCGCTGCGCACGCTGTTTCGCTGCGACCGCACCCACAGCTTCGGCGCAGCGATCTGGCTGCGCGTGATCGCCGATGCGCTGAGCGGGCTGGCACACGCGCACGGCCTGCGCGACTACGACGGCAAGCCGATGGGGATCGTGCATCGCGACATCTCCCCTCACAACATCATCGTCAGCTACGACGGCGTGACCAAGCTGATCGACTTCGGGATTGCGACATCGCGCCATGACTCGGGCGGCGATCCCGGCGTGGTCACCGGCAAGGTGGCGTACATGGCACCCGAGCGTGCGCGCGGGGCGCCGGCGGACCGCCGCAGCGACCTGTTCGCGATGGGCGTCGTGCTGTGGGAGATGCTGTCGCGGCGCCGCATGTTCGACGGTAATCCAACGATGGTGCTGCATCAGCTCGAGCACGATCCGATCCGGCACCTCGGCGAGGTCGCCCCCGACACCGATGCCGAGCTCGACGAGCTGGTCGCCCGCGCGGTCCACAGAGACCCGGCGGCGCGCTTCCAGACCGCGACCGAGATGCGCCACGCGCTCGAAGCGTACATGCGGCGGGCCGGGCATCTGGTGCGCGAGCCCGAGGTCGGCGAGGCCATGGCGGCGGCATTCCACGACGTGCGCATGGAGCTGCGAACGCAGATCCAGACGGCGATGTCGAAGATGGCGAGCGATCCGCCGCTCCGCGCGTCCGAGCCGACGGTCGTCGCCGCCGAAGTCGCGCCGTCGCCGCGAGCGCAGATCCGCGGGCGGCGGCGATGGCTGGCAGTGGCGATCGCGGGTGCCGCCGTCGCGTGCGCTGGCATCGGCGTGCTCGCCGGCGCGCGCGAGGCGGCCCTGTGCGCGTCGCCGATCCGCGTGCGCGTCATGTACGACATGACCGGCGACACCCGCGAGGTCGGGATGGCCGCCGGCAAGGGCGAGTACGACTACCTGCGTGCGATCAATAGCGCCGGCGGGATCCGGGGCTGCAAGCTCGAGATCGACGTGGCCGACACCCAGTACGACAAGCGCGCGTCGCTCGATGTCTATCGCGCGTGGAAAGCGCGCCCCGACTGGCCCGAGGTCTCGACGATCTTCCTGCAGGGCACGCCGATGACCCAGACGCTGGCGCCGCTCGCCGCCGCCGACGGCAAGATCGTGATGTCGAGCGCGTACGCCGGAGAGCTCGCCGCGCCGGGGCCGACCAGCGTCGATATCGCGCTGCCCTCTCTCAACGATGCGTTCAGTGAGGCGTCGGTGCCGGTGCGCAAACAATCGCCGGGCTACGCCAACGTGTTCTTCCAGGGCACCGACTACACGACGGCGGCGCGCGTCGCGGCGAATTTCGCCTGGCGCCAGGGCGCGCGGCGCATGGCGTTCTTCTATTGCTCGAAGAGCACGTTCTGCACCGACCCCGTCGACGGCGCCAAGACGTTCCTCAAGCAGCTCGGCGGCACGCAGATCGGCCGCGACCTGGTGATCGAGCTCGGCGATGACGCGTCGACGATCGAGCGCAAGGTGATGCAGTTCTTCGGGCAGGAGCGCGCCTACCAGGCCGCGCACCCCGAGTACCAGGTCGCCGACTGGATCTGGTTTGGCAACACCAGCCCCAACACGTCGGCATTGGGCCGCGCGATCGACAAGGCGCGCCGCGAGTACGGACTGGCGATCCACGTCATTGGCAATAACTGGTCGGTGGACGAGTCGCTGTATCGCCAGTGCGGAGATGCGTGCGTCGGCTTCTACGTGGTCCAGCCCTACGCGCTGTTCGGCGATCCCACGATGCCGGGCACGGCGCGCCTGCTCGCCGATCACGCGACGTACCGCCGGCTGGATGGTGAGCCATCCGAGGCGTACCGCACCGTGCAGTACGTGTACGGCCGCGTCGCGGTCGCCGCCTGGCGGCTCGCGGTCGAGCGGTTGCTCGCCGAGCGCAAGCCGATCACCGGCGGCAACCTGCGCGCCATGCTCGAGACCTTCCAGAGCGTGGACGTCGAGGGCTTCGCGACGATCAGCTACACGGCGACCGATCATCGCCCGCAATCCGGTGTGCGCGTCACGCAGCTCGGTCCGCGCGGCCGGATGGAGACCATCGGTCCGCCGATGTCGCTGTCGCTGCAGAGCGGCTGGCTCGGCTGGTGATTCACCGGGTGGTCAAAGGGGGCGCCCGGGCACCATGTCGACGATGCGGCCGTGCTCGACGACGAGATCGCGGACCGCGAGCTGCACGTCCGCCCTGCCCGCGTCAGGCATGCGCGGCTCCCAGGTAGGCCTCGACGACCTGCGGGTGGCGCGAGACCGAGTGGTAGTCCCCCTCGGCCAGGATCTCACCGCGCGCGAGCACCGTGATCCGGTCGCACAGCTGCGCGACCACCCCGAGGTTGTGCTCCACCATCACGACCGTGCGGTTCGCGGCGACCTTCTTGATCAGCGCCGCGGTCCGGCCGATGTCCTCGTGCCCCATCCCGGACAGCGGCTCGTCGAGAAGCATCGTCTCGGGCTCGAGCGCCAGCGTGGTCGCGATCTCGAGCGCGCGCCTGCGGCCATAGGACAGCTCGACCGCCGGAACATCGGCGTACGCGGCGAGGCCGACCTCGTCGAGCAGCGCGATCGCAGGCCCGGCCAGGGTGTCGAGCACGCGCGCCGAGCGCCAGAAATCAAACGAGCGGCCGCGGTGCCGCTGCAGCGCGATCCGCACGTTCTCGAGCGCGCTCAGGTGCGGGAACACCGCCGAGATCTGGAACGAGCGCACCAGCCCGAGCCGCGCGATCTGCGCCGGTGAGCGCCGCGTGATGTCGATGCCGCGGTAGACGATCTGCCCCGACGACGGCCGCAGGAACCGCGTGAGCAGGTTGAAGAACGTCGTCTTGCCCGCGCCATTGGGGCCGATCAGCGCGTGGATCGTGTGGCGCCGCACCCGCAGGCTCACGCGCCTGACCGCGACGAAGCCGCGAAACTCCTTGGTGAGCCCGCGCGTCTCGAGGATGTCGTCGGTGTCGGTCATTCATGCGCGCTTGTCGTTCTTGCGCGCCGACCTCGACTGCAACCGAAGCGCCAGCGCTTCGCGCGCCGCCATGTCACCGGAATTCGTGCGTTCGCAACCCCGTGCGTGATCCGCTGCGTCGCCGATGACGCGGTCTGCGTGGCGCCGCTTGCACGGCCACGTCGCCGCGATCCACGACCGTAGCTTCGCCGACAGTTTTGCAGAGCGCGATCCCGCGGTGAGGGCAAAACCACACTCTGCAATCCAGATCTGCACACAGTCATTCGCAGACAGCGCACCAGAGTGCACACGACGGATCGCGCACCACTCTCCATGACATGTACGCGTTTCGAAGATCGTGCGTGCGCCCTTACGCCAATACATCGGCCGTCGCTGCGCTTGCACGCCGCGATCGCATGCGCGATTCATATCGCCAGCCGCGCGGATGCACGCGCGTCGCGCGGACCGAGACGATGTCGAGGGGCTGTGGGTCGCTGCGTCAACCTCAACATGGAGTGACCGCTCGTGAACAAGATATCTCGCATCAAAGATTGGAAACGTAACTCGCTGGTCAAGATGGCGGCCAAGCTGGCGCTCGCGGTGGGAGTCGCGGGCTTCGCGGTGCGGGGCGACACCACCGCCTACGCACAGGTGAGTGTGCAGACCCGATCGTTCGACGTGGTGGCGATGCGCTTGCTCACCGAGAGCACGGGCTGGGTGGCCGACGACAGCCATGTCCTGTGGACGCGCAGCTACGGGCAGCAATGGACCGATATCACGCCCACCGATCTGGGCACCCATCGGATCCAGACCGTCTTCTTCCGCACCGAGCTCGAAGGCTGGCTCCTCGCAGCGCCGGATGTCGGCGGCCAGCTCGACATCTGGCGCACGCAGGACGGCGGTGCGAGCTGGACCCGCGGTGCCGTGGCGACGCTGAGCGACGGCGGCTCGGTGAGCTCGATGGAATTCGCCGATGCCGACGACGGCTGGGTGATGGTGCGCCTGCCCTCGAGCGCCAACTTCAGCCTCGGCCTCCTGCTCGCGACCGCCGACGGCGGCCAGAGCTGGAAGGCGTTGCCGAGCCCACCGATCGGCGGCGAGCTCCACTTCACCTCGCCCACCACCGGCTCGCTCACCGGCGGGCCCACAGGCGATCAACGGTACGTCACCCGCGACGGCGGCCAGAGCTGGGAGCAGCAAGTCGCCGTCCCAGCCGCGACCGATCTCCGTCCGAGCAACCTGTCCTCGCAGCAAGCCGTGGTCGGCATGGACTTCCAGACTGCGGACCGCGGCTGGTTGACCGTCGCCAGCGGCCAGTGCATCGCCGGCAAATCCCAGTGCAGCCAGCAGCGCAAGCTGTTCACCACCACCGACGGCGGCCGCACGATGCACGACATCACGCCCCTGGTCGCCACCCCGCCGGGCGCCAGCACCAACCGCATCTTCCTCAGCGTCGGCAAGGGCTTCGACAAGTGCGCCATCGGCAGCGTCAGCCAGATGCAAGCCTGGTGGACCAACACCCCCTGGAGCTGGGCCAACATCTACATCGGCGGCGCCAATCGCGGCTGCAGCCAGGCCGGCCTCAACTCCAGCTGGGTCCACTCGATCTTCACCCAGGGCTGGCGACTGGTCCCGACCTGGGTCGGCCTTCAGGCCCCGGGCAGCTCGTGCACCGGCTGCAGCAAGATGAGCACCAACGCCACCACCGCGCGGCAGCAGGGCATCAACGAAGCCAACGCCGCCGCCGACGCCGCTTCCGCCCTCGGCCTACCCGCGCCGACCATCATCTACTTCGACATGGAGCGCTACGATCCCACCAGCCACCCGGCGGTCAAAGCCTTCATCAACGCCTGGGTCGAGCGCCTCCGCCAGCGCGGCCACCAGGCAGGCGTCTACGGCGCCGGCGTCAACGCGACCAACGACTGGGCACCGATTGCCAATCCACCCCAGGCCGTATGGATCGCAAACTGGAACAACGTCGATGGCGTCTTCAACCTCTCGGGCCTGTCCAACAGCCTCTGGTCCACCCATCAGCGCATCCACCAGTTCCAGGGCCCGCACAACGAGACCTGGGGCGGCGTCACCTTCAACATCGACAGCGACCGCGCCGACGGCCCGGTCGCCGACGACTGATCCGCCCACCCTCGCAGCGACGATCACGAAGAGCATCGATACCCGACAACGCTCGAAGCTGCGGCTGGCTGAAGCAACCGCACGCTGCGACCAACGCCCAGTAGCTCTTGGCGAGCGGTACAACTGGCCACGGCGTCCGAGGTCTGATATCGGCGATGCCATGGGTCAGTTGGAGCTGTTCG
The DNA here is from genome assembly GCA_035472155.1 of Kofleriaceae bacterium. Classification (GTDB taxonomy): domain Bacteria; phylum Myxococcota_A; class Polyangia; order Haliangiales; family Haliangiaceae; genus JABFXX01. The sequence goes on along the minus strand of DATIPJ010000401.1, from coordinate 4,999 downwards.
CCCAACGAACGTTCGCGGAGGAGACAGAACGCATCACGGGCGGCGCAGCTGGGTGGCAGGATCCTCCCGAGATCCGGCTCGAGAAAGTGACGAGCGATGGCTTTCTCGTGATCCGCCAATCGCAGCCCCTGGGACATCTGGCCGCGCCGTGGCCTCGGGCGCAGCCCCACGCCGAAATCATGATCGAGCTGAAGCTGGCCGGCAACCACCTCGATCGGAAGGCCATAGAGCGGGCGATACTCCGACGGCAGGTCCGGCAGGTTCAACGGCTCGAAGAGCAAGATGGGTGGCGTGGTGAAGAGCCGCTCTGGCTCGTGGCTCCGCATGTTCCCCTGTGGCTGCACGAGGTCCGCCGTTCTGCGCGCTTTGCGCCGGGCTGCTACTGGATCGATCCGCCTGCGCAGACCTTTCTGTGGATTGCGGCAAACGAGTTGCCCCTCCTCGACGAGCTGATCCCGTTCCTACTAGCTCGGTCCGGTCAAGCGCTGGATGACTTCTGCCGGTGGGTGGCCTCACGACGGCCGCCCGAATGGGTGCTGAGCATGCTAGAATATTTACCGATGTCGATCCCGACGCGCGAGGAGCTCCTTCGAAGGTTCGGGCCGGTCGAGGATCCGGAGATCGAGGCGCGGCGGCAGCACATCCTCAAGGTCCTCCTCGAACAAGACCCCAAGACGCGGCAGCAGCTCATCGACACGGGCGTCGAGAAGGGACGGCTGACGGCGACGCGCGCCTCCCTACACCGGGTGCTCGCACGCCGGCAGCTCAGTCCAAGCAAGGACGACGCTGCGCGCATCGACGCGTGCAGCGACCTTACGACACTGGAGCGCTGGCTCGATCGAGCCATCACCGCGGCTCGTATCTCGGACGTGTTGGGTAGCTGATCCAGGTCGTCGAGCTCGACGGCATCGATCGGACGCTTGGTCCCCTTCGGTTGGACCGTGAAGCGCTGAGCGTTCGCGCGGCAGCGGGCATCGCGTAGACTGCGGGCCTACCGGGAGCTGCCATGCGTCGTGCGCTGTTGCCTTTTCTTGCCCTGCCTGCCGTGTTTGCTGCGGAGGTCGCGTCGGCGACGCCGCGCTTCGAGATCGCGTTCGATGCGAAGGCATCGGCCCGGCCGCTCGATGGCCGGCTGCTGCTCATCGTGTCGAACGACCCGAGCGACGAGCCGCGCAACCAGGTCGGCGACACCGCGAAGACGCAGCAGATCTTCGGGATCGATGTCGACGGCTGGAAGCCGGGCGATCGGCAGGTGATCGATGCCGGGGTGCTCGGGTATCCGCGCGACAGCCTGCGCGATGTGCCGGCGGGGAAGTTCCGCGTGCAAGCGGTGCTGCACCGCTACGAGACCTTCCATCGCAAGGACGGCCACACCGTCAAGCTACCGATGGACCGCGGCGAGGGGCAGCAGTGGAACAAGGCGCCCGGCAACCTGTACTCGACCCCGATCGAGGTGACCTTCGATCCGGCGGCCGATACCGCGATCCGGATCGCGCTCGACAAGGCGATGCCGGCGGTACCACAGCCGAAGACGACCAAGTACATCCGGCACGAGCGGATCCAGAGCAAGCTGCTCACCGAGTTCTGGGGCCGACCGATGTACCTCGGCGCGCACATCCTGGTGCCCGAGGGCTTCGATAACCACCCCAGGGCGCGCTATCCGCTCATCGTCAATCATGGCCACTTCCCCGACGACTTCGGCGGGTTCCGCGACACGCCACCCGATCCGAACCTGAAGCCGGACTACAACGAGCGATTTCAGTGGAAAGGCTACAATCGCACGCAGCAGGAAGAGGCCTATCGCTTCTACAAGCTATGGACCGGCCCGAGCTTCCCGCGCGTGCTCATCGTCGAGATCCAGCACGCCAATCCGTTCTACGACGATTCATATGCCGTGGACTCGGCGAACGTCGGGCCCTACGGCGCCGCGATCCAGACCGAGCTGATTCCCTATCTCGAGAAGAAGTATCGCGCGCTCGGCACCGGCTGGTCGCGCTTCGTGTACGGCGGTTCCACGGGCGGCTGGGAGGCGATGGCCGTCCAGACGTTCTATCCGGACTTCTACAATGGTGCCTACGTCGCGTGCCCGGATCCGATCGACTTTCGCGCCTACACGGTGATCGATCTCTACAAGGACACCAATGCGTTCTACCTCGACGCGTTCTGGAAGCGAACGCCGCGGTCCAGCGAGCGCGACGCGCTCGGCCGCACGGTGACCACCGTCGAGGAGAGCAGCCGCCGCGAGCTGGTGCTCGGCACCCACGGGCGCAGCGGCGATCAATGGGACATCTGGCAAGCCGTGTACTCGCCGGTCGGCCCCGACGGCTATCCGGCTTCGATCTGGGACAAGCGCACCGGCGCGATCGATCGCAAGGTGGCCGACTACTGGAAGCAGAACTACGACCTGATGGACATCCTGCGCCGCAACTGGGAGCGCGGCCTGGGCGAGAAGCTGCGCGGCAAGCTGCACATCTACGTCGGCACGATGGACACCTATTTCCTCGACGGCTCGGTCCACCTGGCCGAGCAATTCCTCTCGGCCACCAAGAACCCGCCCTACGAGGGCGAGGTCACCTACGGCCCCGGCTTCGAGCACTGCTGGAACGGCGACCCCAAGGTCCCCAACGCGCTCACCCGCCTGCGCTACCACGAGATGTTCGTGCCCCGGATCGTCGAGCGGATCGCCAAGACCGCACCTCCCGACGCCGACCTGACCAGCTGGCGCTACTGACGCCGTCCCGGCGTCCAGCGCGAGCAACGATCCGCAGGCGCCTGATCCTGGCCTCGATCCGCACGATCCCGGCCCGATACCACGTGCCGCGCATGTAGTCGCGGAACGCCGTACGCGGCCGGTGATCGACGCACGTGGAAGGGCCCCGACCCTGCGAATTGCAGCAGGCTTGAAAAACTCACTCATGATGCCCCACGATGGTCGCCCTCCACGGACTTACCCCAGCAGCACCCGACGCGGCTTGCAGTGTGGCGGTCCTGTGACCCAACATGCGGGTACGGGAGGGCACGATGGGCTCGCGCACGGCCGATCTTCTGGACGTCGTGGACGCCGCGTATAAGGTGGATCTTCCTGACGCGGAGTGGTTGCGGGAGCTTGCTCGCGCTGCGCGGCCGCACTTGGACCAAGGCTTCGGGGTTGCGGCATTCGAGTACTACAAGCCGGAGGGTGCCCAGCCGAAGATCGCGCAGCGAGTCGATCTAGGCATGCCAGACGACCTCGAAGCGATCTACAGCACCGTGTTCGCGACGATGGATCCCGCGATTCGCCTGCTTCCGTTCCGCCTGGGGCCATGCATCAGCGGCAGCGAGCTCATGGGGATGCGCGAGCAGTTCCGGGACGAGCCCCACATGAAGAAGTTCGCGCAGCGCTTCGGAATGTACGACTCGATCTGGATCACGGCCGCGGAACCATCCGGCCGGGGTGTCGGATTTCACGCTGGACGTCCGGAGGTGAAGTGGGCATCGCCAACGGAGAAGAAGCGATGGGGTAGGGTCGCCGCCCATCTGTCAACGGCCGTGCGGCTCCGCCACGCGTTGCGCAGCACGGAGGCGCACCGGCCCAGCGATGTCAGCGAGGCAGTGCTCGATCCGAAGGGCCGTGTTCACGAGGCCAGCGGCACCGCTCGCATGCCGGCCGCGCGCGAGTTGCTGCGGCGCGCGGTACTGGCGCTGGAAGAATCACGAGGCGCCCTCCGCAACACCGATCCGGACGCGTCACTGGAGGCGCGGAAAGCGCTCGTCAGCGCGCGCTGGTCGCTGCTGGACCGCGTCGAGCTTGATGGCAAACGTTACATCGTCGCCCGTGAGAATCCGCCGGGAGCACCCGGCCCTGCAGCGCTCAGCGCGCGCGAGCGGCAAGTGCTCGGGTTCGCGAAACTGGGGCATCACAACAAGCTGATCGCCTATGAACTCGGGATTGCATCGTCGACCGTGCGGGTCCTGCTGGCTCGCGCGGCGGCCAAGCTCGGCGTTCGCTCGCGCTGCGATCTCCTGCGTGCCTTCGATGACGGTTGGGGTCCACCGCCCGGGGTTGCGCCGAAATAGAACCGGTGCCAGCACTGCTTATCACTGCCCTGTAAGCACTTCCATCGGTTGGTGGCTCGATGTTTGTGGAACGCGGTACGCAGCTTCGGATGCAAGTCGGCAACGCGTTGCCCCCGTCACCCGCCATGCGCTTCATCGCCGATAAGCTCAACGCAGAGCAAGGCGCTGATGAAGGAAGTGCTCGGAGATCTCAAATGCCAGGTTGTGTTTCCGGAACAGCTTGCCGAGTCCACCGTCGGTGAGGACCTGCCATACAGGCGCGTTGCGGTTGCGATTCTCCGGCACCGGAAGCAAATCCAGCAGGCGCTTCGCGCACGTGCGATCGACCAGCGCGGGGTTGATCTGGCCGTTGACGACCCAGCCGGCCATCTCCTGAAACGCAGCCTCGTGGAACGTCTCGTCGAGCGTGACCCGCTGGAGCTCTTGGGTGAGGCTGCGGAGCTGTAGGCTCGGCACGTCACGCGCAAGCCGTTCCGCGACGCTGGCTGCCAGGGCCTCCATGCGCGCATAGGACTGCCGAGCGGTGGCCTCAAGCGCTGAACACAGCAGGAAGAACTCGCGGAGGCCCAGTTCCGACAGCTCTCGGACGAACTCTGGCACTGCGTTCGGCACGAACCGCGCGCCGAACTGAACCGCCAACTTCGAGAGGATCTGCCGCAAGCCGGCGCGGCTGGTGAGCGCGGTGAGGAACTTCCCTTCCAGAGTGCCCTGCCAGAGATCGAGGTCGGTGCTCCACGCACGGTCCCGCAGCAGACCGTCCTTGAGCCGGGTCTCGACGAAGGTAGTGTGGACAGCCTCCTGCTGCCAGATTAGCGTCAGTGCTTCCCACGCCACCTCGCCGGCCGGCACGCGAGGCGTGGGCAGGCGCTGCATCCGGTTGGCTTCGTCGTAGACGCTCTTCACCATCGCCTCGCGCCGCACCGCAATGTGCAACCAGGCGCGG
>DATIPJ010000400.1:0-6745 GCA_035472155.1 Kofleriaceae bacterium | reverse complement strand
GCCGCGAGCGCCTCGGCCGCATCGAGCTTGCGGCCGGTCAGCATCATCTCGAGCGTCTTCTTGCGCCCGACGCTGCGCGTGATCTCGGCGGTGATCATCATCGGCCACAGCCCGACCGCGATCTCGGTCGTGCCGAACGTCGCGGTGTCGGCCGCGACCACCAGATCGCACGCGACCATCAGCCCGAGCCCGCCGGCGATCGCCGGCCCGTTGACCATCGCGATGATCGGCTTGCCGAGATCGTGCATCGCGAGCAGCAGGTCGACCAGGCTCGCGGTCGGCCCGCCCGACGACGGCTGCATCGCCGAGAGGTCGCCGCCGGCGGAGAAGGCCGTGCCCGCACCCGTGAGCACGATGACGCGCACCTCGGGCCTGGCCTGAAGCGCCGCGAGCGCCTGCACCAGCTCGCCGCAGGTCGCGGGGCTGATCGGATTGCGCTTGTCGGGCCGGTTGAGCGTCACGCGCGCGATCGGACCGGCATCGTCGACCAGGATCGTGGCATGGGCCGTCATGCCGGCGGTGTACCACGCGTTGACACTCGGCCGCGTGCGAGCCTAGGCTGTGACCATGATTCGAGGAGCGCTGTTCGCGCTCGCCGCGATCGGCGTGGCCCGGCCCGCTGCCGCCGACTCCAACGATCTGATCATGTCGCGGCTCGCGACCCGGTTCAGCGACGGCGGCCGCGTTCTCAGCGTGGTCGCCCAGAACCTCGAGTTCCGGGCGCTGTCGTCGCAGCTCGGCGTCACCCTGGCCCCGCGCCTCATGACCCCGGCCGACACGCTCGGCTTCGGCGGCTTTCAGTTCGTCCTCGATGGCTCGTCGAGCGTCATCGACGACAAGCAGCCGTACTGGCGCGCGCTCGCGAGCAGCCCCGACCCGCTCGGCACCGAGGGCCAGCGCCACGGCCGCGGCGTCCTGCGCACGATCGGCATGTTCGCGCGCAAGGGACTGTGGTTCCCGGTGCCGTCGTTCGAGCTCGGCGTGGGCGCGGTGCACATCGTCGATTCGCAGATGTGGGCCGCGCAGGCCTACGGCAAGATCAGCCTCCACGAGGGCTACCACGAGCTCCCGATCCCCAGCATCGCGGTGCGCGGCGCCGTGTCGCGCATGATGAACGAGCGCGAGCTCGACCTGACCGTGATCTCGTTCGACGGCACGGTCTCCAAGCACTTCGGCATCGGCGGCACCTGGCGCCTGGATCCGTTCGCCGGCTACGGCCTGCTCATGATCATCCCGCGGTCCAGCGTCATCGAGGCCACGCCCGACATCGATCCGACCAACCCCGACGACATCACCGACGTCAGCAACAACTTCGTGTTCCCGGACCAGGCGGCGATCTATCGACACCGCCTGTTCGTCGGCGCCAAGCTCCAGTACTCGGTCGTGCAGCTGACGCTCGAGGCGCAGTACGCGCTCGCCGGCTCGTCGGTCGACCACCGGACCGCCACCGGCGAGCTCTGCATGCCGAGCTCGATGACCACCGGCTGCGACGCCAAGGACATCGCCGCCGCCCAGGCCACCGTGTCGGCCTCCGCCGGCATCGATTTCTGAGCCAGGCAGCCCACGAGGTGGGCACTCGATGACACCCGGGCCCGGCTGCTGACTATGCTATGCGCGTGAGCCCACCGATCCGCTACGTCGAGGCCAACGACCTGCGCTTCGCTTACCTCGAGGAGGGCAACGGCCCGCTCGTCCTGCTCCTCCACGGCTTCCCCGATACCGCCCACACCTGGGACCACGTCCGCCCGCGCCTCGCCGCCAAGGGCTACCGCGCCGTCACCCCCTGGATGCGCGGCTACGTCCCCACCGGCATCCCGCCGCGCGACGCCGACACCGAGACCATCGGCCGCGACGCCCTCGCCCTGATCTCCGCCCTCGGCGAATCCTCGGCGATCCTCGTCGGCCACGACTGGGGCGCCGCCGCCGCGTACACCGCGGCCTCCTTCGAGCCCGCGCGCATCCAGAAGCTCATCACCCTCGCCATCCCGCATCCGGCCGTCCTCAAGCCCACCCCCGCCAAGCTGTGGGCCGCGCGCCACTTCGTCGCCTACAAGCTCCCCGGGGCCGCGCGCCGCTTCGCCGCCCGCGACTTCACCGCGCTCCCCGCCCTCTACAAGCGCTGGTCACCGCTCTGGTCGCCCGGCCCCGACGAATTCACCGCCGTGCGCACGACGTTCTCCGATCCGGCCAGCCTCGACGCGGCCTTCGGCTACTACCGAGAGCTCGAGTTCCGCGCCCAGCCCTTCCTGCGCCAGCCGATCCGGGTCCCCACGATCGCCTTCGCCGGCATCGACGACCCCTTCGTCGCTCCCGCCGACTACGCCCGAGCCCGCCGCATGTTCTCCACCGACTACATCGTCGAGCAGATGCGCGGCGGCCACTTCATGCACCGCGAGCACCCCGACGACTTCGCCACACGCCTGCTCGCGCACCTGTAAGCGTGCCAGGTCACGGTCCACGTCGGTCGCTGATCGCCAATGCCGCGGCTTGCCACGGCGCGCGGCAGCGCACGCGGTAGCGCTCGCGGAACTGTTGCGGGGTCAACCCGGTCCAGCGCTTGAAGGCGCGCCGAAAGCCGCGTGGGTCCGAGAACCCGACCGCGCGCGCGATCGCCTTGATCTGGCGCTTCTCGTGAGCGAGCTGGTGGACCGCCTCGTCGCGGCGAACGCGGTCGAGCAGGTCCTGGTAGCTGGTGCCCTCGGCCGCGAGCTGGCGACGCAGCGACCGCGTGCTCGTCGCCAGCCGCTGCGCGATGTCGTCCAGCGGTGGCATGGTGGCCGTGGTCTCGTCGGCCAGCAGCGCGCCCACCCGCTCGGTCACGGTGAGCGCGACCGTGGGTCGAGGCGTGAGCCAGTTGAGCACGTCGAGGAAGAACCGACCGACCGCCGCGGGCATCCTGGAGCTGACCGGCTGCTCGAGGCTGTCCACGGACATCACCAGGCGCGACGGCCCCGGGTCCACACGCGTCGACACGCCGCACGCGCGCTCCCAGGCATCGAGGGGGGCGGGAGGCCGATGACCGAGCACCAGCTCGGCGGGGCGCCACGAACCGCCGCTGAGCTCGTGCCCGGAGCGCGCGAGATCAGCGAGCAGGTACTCGGTGCCCAGGCGAGCGCCGAGCGACGACGGACCCTCGGCAACCAGCTGTAGCTGCACCGTGCGCCCGCGGTAGATCAGCCGCGCGCGACAGCCATCGGTGGCATACGGCCAGTATCGTACGGTGACCTGCAGCGCCTCTCCCAGCGTCGCGCACGACAGCGCTGCGAAGTACAGCGGACTGATCCGGTCGTCGGGTCGTTTCTGCGCGACCATGAGCGGCACGCTCGGCCCCAGCGCACGAACCGCTCGCTCCCACTGGTACTGCGCATGACCCACCGGCACTCGCGCGTGAAAGATCGGGGCACCCGCCGACGGCCCTTCGTCGAGCTGCAGGCCTTGACCGCCGGCGGCGCGCACGAGATGGCGGATCGACGCCGCGGACTCCGACAACCCCTCGACGCTCACGCCGTTTCTATATCACCACGGTGTGTTGTTCGCGAGGAGCCGGGGAGTCACTCGATTGGCCATCGTGGCCCCCTCATTGGCTGCCGGTGCCCCCCTGTGCAGACCTAGTGTCCGCCTGCTCGCGATCTGGCGAGCATCAACAATCCGGAGGGATTCTCATGAGCATCAGAGGAATGTCGATGTGTCTCGCGATTGCATGCGGGCTCGCCGCCTGCACAGCGACACTGCCAGAGCCGCAACCGACCGATGACGAAACCGTCACGATCCCGGAGGCGTTGGCCTTGCCGCCGACCACGGCGCAGGCATGCCCTGCCGACCAATCTTGTCCGGCGAAGTTCAACCTGGATTGTTCGGAGTTCGATGCGGACTGCGGAGATGAGTTCTGCCGCACCCCGGGTGTTCAGTGCGATGGGCAGCCCAGCACGTTCATCCGCGTCGCACACCTGAAGCAGTGTTTCGATGCTGCTGGAAATTCGTGTATATCGAAAGTCCAGGGCCGCCGGCTGGTCCACTGCGGCTGTTGACCGAGCGTTCTTGCTCGCAATGGCCCGAACAAATCCATGTAATACAGCTAACCAGGATATTGGCCCACAGCGAAGTCGCGTCGATGCCGCAGTGTAGAGTCAGCTAGTGTACCTGGGCGGGCCGGGTCACGGGACCACCGCCGCCACCGGAGCGCTCGCGAGGCTTGTCGGTCTCCGTCGTGTCCGGACGCTGTGTGCGCGAGGGCGCGCGCCTGGTGTTGTCGCTGCTGGAACGGTCTGCCGATGAGGCCTCGTCCGCGGACTCCGACGCCTCGTCGGGCGCGGCGTCGCTGTCGCCGTCGGCGGCGTCATCGGGCAGCTTGGTGCTCGCGGTGCGCGACGTGTGACTGCCGGCGACCTTGCCGCGCCGCGCGCGCGGGGTCTTCTTCCACTGATCGTCGGCGCGCTTGGAGCGATTGGGATCGGCGACCTGATAGACAATGATGGTCTGGCCCCTGGTGAGCACGGTGTCGTAGGAGATGCGGTTGATGCGCGCCAGGTCGTGCGAGCCCATGCCGAACTTCTTGGCGACGTCGGCGAGCTTCTCCTTGGCCTGCGCGGTGTACTCGGTGCGCACGCGTCCGGTGCGCGCCTCGGCGAGGTCCATGTGCTCGGGCGAGCCGCGCGTGACGACGGCGAGCTGGCTGTCGTCGAGCAGGTTGACGTGGCGGCGCGCGGCGTCGAAGTCCGGGGCGACCCACGCGACGAGGACCATGCGGGCCTGGAGGTTGCCGTCGGGATCGAGCGCGTTCCAGCTCGCGAGGTCCGCCGACCGGACATCGAGCGCCTTGGCCACACCCTTGAGGGTGTCGCCGGCGACCACGCGGTAGAACGCGCGGCGCTTGCCCGCGACGACGAACGTCTTGTCGGGGACCGGGACGATGAGGAGCTCGCCGTCTTTCTGGTCGAGGCCCGAGGCGTGGAGGTTGGCCCGCGCCTTGGCGGCGTTCCTGGCGCGCTGCTCGTCGGTGATGCGCGGTACGACCAGGGTGGTGCCGCCCTCGATCTCGGACTCGCGCGCGACGTCGTTGAGCTTCTTGAGCTGGCTGACCGAGACGCCGAACGTGGTCGCGACGTCCTCGAAGCGTTCGCCGTGCGCGATGACGTAGGCGTCGTAGCCCTTCCACTCGGTCTCGAGCTCGACGAGGCGGCGCTGGGTCTCGGCCTTGGTGCCCGGCGGCACGCGCACGACGTAGCTGCCCTCGCCCGGCGGGGTCCGGCCATGGCGCAGCTGCGGGTTGAGGCGCTTGAGGTCGGCCTCGCTCGCGTTGGCGATCCGCGCGATCGCGGCCAACGACGACGAGATCGGGATGGCGACCTCCTCCCAGGTCTCGGCGGGCGCGGCGCGTAGCTTGTCAAAGCCGAACGCCGCGCGGTTGCGGCCGACGATCGCCGTCGCGAGGACCTTGGGGGTATAGAGGCAGGTCTCCCAGGGGATCGCGTTCTCGTACTCGCAGAGGCGGTAGTAGTCGTTGGTGTTGTAGCGCGCGATCGAGCGCAGCATCGCGCCGTAGCCCATGTTGAAGGCCGCGAGCGCGACGTGCCAGTCGGCGAACCGCTGGTAGAGGTCGACGAAGTAGTCCATCTGGGCGATGGTCGAGCGCAGCGGATCGCGCCGCTCGTCGACCCAGCGGTCCTCGCGCAGGCCGTAGATGCGGCCGCCCTCGGGCATGAACTGCCACACGCCGAGCGCGCCCGCCGACGACGAATCGTTGGGGTCGTAGCCCGATTCGATCATCGCGACGTACAGCAAGTCCTCGGGCAGCCGCGCCTTGCGCAGATGGGTGAGGATGAGGTCGCGGTAGCGGCCCTGGGCGACCAGCCAGCTCTCCATGATCGAGCGTCCGCGCGGGTCATCGCGGTAGAAGACCAGGTAGTCGACGAGGGTCTGCGACCATTTGACCGGGAGGTCGGGGAGCTCGAGCTGATCGAGCCATGGGGCATCCGGCCGCAGCTCGCTGGGGCGCTTGACCACAGGGCGGGGGTTGGGCTCGAGGCGGCTGGGCGGCGGCGTCCGGTCGTCGATCCACGGGCTCGAGCCGGGTGGCGCGAACGCCTCGGCCTCGAACTCGTGCAGCAGATCGCCCGGGCGCGCGCAGCGCTCATCGACGGAGCAGCCGCGGATCGCGCGCCGGCCATCGAGCTCCTGGCTGAGCACCGGCTCGACGGGCCGGACCGGTGGAACGGCCTGGGTGCCGGGGTGGAGCGCCGGCCCAGCCGGCTGTGCGGAGGCGTCTGCACCGAGGCAGAGCCCGAGCACCAGGCAGCAGCTCGGGGCCGCGCGGAGGAGAGCATCGCGCATGTCTTGAAAGATAGGCGGCGCCAACAGACTTCACCAAATTTTCGGGTCCCTTTTGGCCCGAGGGCCGTCCGAGGACGCCCCGAGGACAGTTCCAGGATGCCTCGAGGCGTTGGTCGGACGACACCGAGGACGCCACCACCGACAAACAGTGCTAGTCTGCGCGCAGTTTAGTTAGGAGAGTCCCATGCCCGGAATGGGCGAGCTCATCGTCATCCTGCTCATCGTTCTCGTCATCTTCGGCGCCAACAAGTTGCCGCAGATCGGCGATGCGCTTGGGCGAAGCATCAAGAACTTCAAGAAGGCGTCGAACGTCGAAGGCGACGACGACAAGGACAAGGACAAGGACAAGGACAAAGAATCCAAGAAGGAGCTCCCGGCTGGCAAACAGTCGAAGCAGCTCCAGGAGGGCAATGCC
>DATIPJ010000399.1:0-8072 GCA_035472155.1 Kofleriaceae bacterium | reverse complement strand
GTCAGGCAACATCGCCAGGATAACGCTACCAGCCGGCGCTTCGCTCGCGACCTCGAGTGCGGCCGAAAACGTGCCACCGGACGATATGCCGCAGAAGATCCCTTCGCGTCGAGCGAGTTCGCGGGCGCAGGCGAGTGCTCGCTCGTTGCTCACGGCGAGCAGTTGATCGTAGACGTCGCGATCGAGCACCGAAGGCACGAAGTCGGGCGTCCAGCCCTGGATCTTGTGCGGCTTCCACTCCTTGCCGTCGAGGAGCGCCGCGTTGGTCGGCTCGCACGCGACGACCTTGGTGTGCGGCCACGCCGCCTTGATCATCTGACCCGCGCCGGTCATCGTGCCGCCGGTGCCGTAACCGGTGATCCAGTAGTCGAGGCGCATGCTCGCGAAGTCGGAGAGGATCTCGGGGCCGGTGGTCTGGCGGTGGAAGGCCGGGTTGGCCGGGTTGTCGAACTGGCGGGCGATGAACCAGCCGCGCTCCGCGCCAAGCTTGTCGGCCATGCGGACGGCACCGGAGGCGCGCTCGGCGGCGGGGGGTGAGGACGACCTTGGCGCCGTACGCGCGCATGACCTGGCGGCGCTCGACGGAGAACGATTCGGGCATGAGGGCGACGAATGGATAGCCGCGCGCAGCGCAGATCATCGCGAGCGCGATGCCGGTGTTGCCCGAGGTCGCCTCGACGACGGTCTGCCCCGGCTTGAGCTCGCCGCGCCGCTCGGCGTCCTCGATGATGCCGAGGGCGAGGCGGTCCTTGACCGAGCCGCCCGGGTTGGCGGCCTCGAGCTTGACGTAGAGCTGGACGTTCGAGGGGCCCAGGCGGTGGATGCGCACGACCGGCGTGCGCCCGATGGTTTCAGAGACGTTGTCGTAAATCATAATTCCTCATATGGAATCATAGCCGCTACCGGAAGTCTTGCTTGAGCTCGTGCTCGAGGCGGGCGATGGCGGCCTTTTGCTTGTCGAGGACGTCGCGCAGCTGGCGCTGGGCCATTTCTTCGCGAGTGCGAGCGGCGCGCTCGCGGCTGGCGCGGGCGACGGCGGCGAGGGCGACGATGCGCGCGACGGTGGCGGCGACCTGGGTCGCGGCCTCGAGGATGCGCATCTGATCGGCCGGGTCGCGGAAGGCGCGCTCGATGGAGAGGAGCACGCGGTCGAAGACGAGCTCGGCGTCGCCGAGGACGGCCTCCTCGCCGTCGCCCCAGGCCAGGCGGCGCGCGACGGAGTCGTGGAGCGCGAGGTCGAGGCCCGGGATGGTGTCGCCGCCGATGGCGAGGGCGCGCAGGAGGGCCTCGAAGACCTCGGCGCCCGGAGGGCCGCGGTCGCCGTGCGCGGGGGTGTCGAGGACCTCGTCGCGCAGCGCGCGAACAGCGTGGGTGAGCTCGGAGGCGGTGGTCATGGGGTCACCATTCGGTGGAGCCTCGGGCGCCCCAGGGGAGGTCGAGATCGACGATGGTGGCGAACTTGTGCTCGAGGTCGGCGCGGCGGCGCTCGGCGCGGGCGACCTCATCGCGCAGCTGCGTGGTGACGGCGGAGACCTCGCGCAGGCGATCGCTGAACGGGCCGACCGCTTCGAGGACGAGCCCCGTGGTGGCGCCGACCAGGCGCTGGTGGGCGGTGCTCAGGGCGCGCAGCACGCGGATGCGCAGGGCGGGCGGAATGCGGAGCTGGTGGACGCTCGAGGTGGCGAGGCCGCGGGCTTCGTCGAGGGCGTCGAACAGCGGCATCACGCCCGCTTCGTCCATCGAGCGCACGCCGTAGATCTCGCGCGCGGAGAGCACCGCGGCGGCGAAGTTGCCGGCGCTGTCGACCGCGACGGTCTCGAGGGCGGCGAGGATCTGCTCGAGGAGCTCGGCGCGCGGCGAGACCCGGCTGCGCGCGAGCGTGATGGCGTCGCCGATCGCGGCGAGGACCTCGACGGACTGGCCCGCGCCGGTGATCGGGCGGTCCGGGCGCAGGAAGGGGATGGTCGGCCGATTGATGAAGCGCTCGCTGGTACGGCTCGGGCGCTCGGGGGGTCCGGGCCGCTCGGCCGGCGCCGGATCCTCGGAGCGAACCTCGGAGGGATCGATGAACCGGATCGCCTCGCGGGTGGCCAGCTCGACGGTGTCGAGCGCCTCGCCGTGGAGCTGGATGAGATCGGCGTCGAGGTGGCGCAGGCGCTCGGCGAGCAGGCCGCCCAGCGCGAGCTCGACGACGATCAGCGCGCGGGTGACGGCGATCTCGAGGAGGAAACCCAGGTGGGCGTCGGCGGTGCGGATGTCGGTGAGCACGGCATGGGCGCTGGCGCCGAGGATGTCGATGAGGTTGCGCACGGCCTGCCAGTCGCCGCCGCGCTCGAACCAGCCGCCCGCGAGGTTCTGCGCGAAGGTCCAGACGTTGACGCCGGTGGACTTCTCGAGGTCGTGATAGATCGCCTGGCACAGCGAGAGCGCGACGAGGTCGAGTGCCTCGCGCGCCGGCAGGCCGCGCACGATCGGATTGCGCGGCAGGCCGCCGTCGCTGGCGACCTGCAGGAAGCGCTGGCGATGCTGCCACCAGGTGGCGGCGCCGGTGGTGCGGACGACCTCGGTCAGCGACGGGGCCGCGGGGGGCGCCTCGAGGACGACCGCGGACACGTTGTCGCCGCCGCCGCCGCGCAGCGCCAGCTCGATCAGATCGCGCGCGACGTGCTCGGGGGCATCGCCCGAGCCGAGCAGGTACTGGATGGCCTCGCCCGAGGCGTAGCCGTAGAGACCGTCGGAGCACAGCAGCAGCCGATCGCCCGGCGCGAGCTCGACCAGGGCGGTGTCGACCTGGGTCTCGGCCTTGCCGCCGAGGTTGCGCGACAGGACGTTCTTGTAAGGATGGCGCTCGGCCTCCTCGGCCGTGAGCACACCGCGGTGGAGCAGCTCCTGGACGACGGTGTGGTCGCGGGTGAGCGCCTGCAGCCGCCCACCGCGCAACAGATAGGCGCGGCTATCGCCGACGTGACCGACGACGATGTGGGTCGGGTCGACGACCAGGCAGGCGACGACGGTGGTGCCCATGCCCTGGCGCTCGGTGTGGTGCTGCGCGGCCAGGTGCACCGCGGTCGAGCCAGCCGAGATCGCGGCCTCGAGCAGCTCGCGCGGCGCGAGGGTCATGCGGCGATGGAGGATGAAGTCGCGAATGGTGTCGCGCGCGAGCTTGGCGGCGACGTCCCCGGCGCTGGCGCCGCCCATGCCATCGAGGACGGCGTAGAGGCCCAGGCGCCCCTCGAGGATCAGCGCGTCCTCGTTGGTGGTGCGCACCTTGCCGATGTGGGTGTCGCCTGCGACGCGCAGGCCGGCGGGGAGCGGCGCGGTCACTGCTTGCCCTCGCGGGCGCGCCGCCCGAGCTCGGCGTGGTACCCGGCGCGCCGCCCGAGCTCCTCGGCGATCAGGTCGTTGATCGCGCGCGCGGTGTGGCCGGTGACACGGGTGAGCATCAGGGTCAGCTCGCCGCCGTCGGCGAGGCGGTCGGCCTGCTCCTGTGCGACCTGCGCCGCGGTGTCGCCGATCGCGACCAGCATGGCGAGTACCGATGCGGGGCTCTGTGCCTCCGCGGCACGCATCGCCAGAAATGTGTGCAGAAACGCACGATGGAGGCCGAGATCTCCGGTGGCAATGAAATTTCCGAGGTGGTCAAGAACCGCGCCGATCTGGGCGCGCGCGTTGGCCTCGTCGAGCCGGCCGAGCGAGGGGTCGAGGGTGGACCGCAGCTCCATCAAGCGCTGCAACACGTTCGGCCGCAGGGCCTCGTAGGAACGGGCGAGCGTCGACACCGTCGACATTCGAGGTATCGTACACTGCGACGCACCGGCGATGGTACGCTGCAGGGTCTGAATGAAGGAAGGCCGAGTTCTCGTCGTCGACGACGTGCCGATGGTCCGCGAAACACTCGGCCAGGTCTTGACCGACGAGGGGTACGTGGTCGATCTGGCCGTCGACGGTAAAACTGCGCTCGCGTGCGTGCAGGCGGCGCGGCCCGACGTGATCTTGCTCGACCTGATGATGCCGGGCATGAACGGCCGCCAGTTCCTGCAGGCGCTGCGCGACGAGCCCGGGTACGCCTGGGTGCCCGTGATGATCATGACCGCCGTCCACGGGCTGGAGGTCAACCTGGCCACGCTCGGCGCGACCGAGGTGGTGGAGAAGCCGTTCAACGTCGACGAGCTGCTCGACAAGGTGGCGCTCGCCGTCTACCGATCGCGCGAGGCGGCGAACACCGCGACCGGCCCGCAGCCGGTGGTGCCCCCTCCCGACGTCGTGCCCGACGAGCGCGGCGTGGTGCTGCTCGTCGAGCACGACCGCAGCCGCTTGCAGCACCTCGACATGATGCTGTCGTCGCGCGGCTACACCGTGGTCTCGATGACGCGCGCGCTGGTCCAGCTGACGCGGCTGGCGCGCGCGATCCGGCCGCGCGCGATCCTGCTCGACTCGGTGAGCGAAGGGGTCGACATGATCGTGCGAGAGCTGGCCGACAGCAGCGAGTTCGAACAGATCCCAGTCCTGGTGTTCTCGCGCAACAACGACGCCAGCACCCCCGGAACGTTCCAGCGCGCGCTCGATGCGGATCTGGTCGGCTTTGTCGAGCGCCAGCGCGAGCGCCGCACACCCAAGTAACGCGCCCAACGCCGCCCAGCACCGGTGCTGTTGGAACAGTGGTGGTACCTCACGCGTGTTCCGGTGATCGACGCGTCACCACCGAGGGTTATCTTCGATCGGAACACGCGCGAACACCGCCGATGCACCCGCGCGCGCGGCGCGAGACACGAATTCAGCGAGTTGCCTCGGCGTTTCGCGGGCGCGGCGCTTGCTGGGCCCTGCTGCGATGCAGACCAAGGCACCCGGTGCGCCCAAAGGAGTGATCGGTAGTGCATCCACCGTGATGGCCAGTGGCCGGGAGCGAGCGCGCCGCCGTACGATCTTGACGGTGGCGGCCAAGCCGGGCGGCAAGTCGTCCCAGGTGCTCAGCTCGATCCCGTTCGACCGTACGTTCACCGGCGAGCGCGCCGCCGAGGACCTCGCCTGCGTGCCCGCCGACACGCAGTTCCTCGTCGGGGCGAAGACCCGCGATCCCGACCGCTACCAGATCATCGGCGAGCACGCGCGCGGCGGGCTGGGCTGCGTGTCGCGCGCGCACGATCGCGAGCTCGGGCGCGACGTCGCGATCAAGGAGCTGATCTCGCGCGGCAACCTCAGCGAGGTGCGGTTCATGCGCGAGGCGCTGATCACCGCGCGTCTCGAGCATCCGGGAATCGTGCCGGTCCACGAGGCCGGGCGCTGGCCCGACGGCACGCCGTTCTATGCGATGAAGCTGGTCGCGGGGCGGCCGCTGCGCGACCTGATCGCCGAGCGGCCGGTCGAGCAGCGCATCGGCCTCCTGCACCACGTGATCGCAGTCGCCGACGCGATCGCATACGCGCACGGCCGCAACATCATCCACCGCGACCTCAAGCCCGCCAACGTCATCGTCGGCGACTTCGGCGAGACCGTCGTCATCGACTGGGGGCTCGCCAAGGATCTGAGCGCGCCCGACGACGCCGCGGGCGGCCCGGCGCAGGTCACCCCGGGCCACGACAGCGGGCTCACGAGCACGGGCAACGTGATGGGCACGCCGGCGTACATGGCGCCCGAGCAGGAGCGCGGCGAGCGCGTCGACCAGCGCGCCGACGTGTTCGCGATCGGCGCCATGCTGTGGGAGCTGTGTGCGCACGACAAGGTGCCGCCGATCGACCGCGTGCTCCGCCGCCGCACGCTGCGCCGCGCGGGCGTCGACCGCGACCTGATCGCGATCATCGAGAAGTCGCTCGAGCGCGAGCCGATGCTGCGCTACCCGCACGCGGGCGCGCTCGCCGCCGACCTCAAGGCGTTCAAGGCGGGCGCACGGATCAGCGCGCGCGGCTACTCGCTGCCGGCGATGCTCGTGCACTGGGCGCGCCGCCACCGCGGAACCGCGCTGTCGATCGCAGCGGCGCTCTCGGTCGCGCTCGCCGGCGGCGGGCTCTACGTCCGCACGATCGCCGCCGAGCGCGATCGCGCCGAGGCCTCCAACAACCGGCTCCTGCTCGAGCAGGCCGACCGGCTGCTGATGAGCGACCCGACCGCGGCGGCCGACCTGCTCCAGGCCTACCGCGGCCGCGACGCGCAGAAGCTCGCGA
This sequence comes from Kofleriaceae bacterium, assembly GCA_035472155.1. Classification (GTDB taxonomy): domain Bacteria; phylum Myxococcota_A; class Polyangia; order Haliangiales; family Haliangiaceae; genus JABFXX01. Next base: position 1,914 of record DATIPJ010000399.1, on the reverse strand, counting down.
TGCTGCGCGCCAAGGCCCTGGGGCTCGGGCTGGCCCGCATGCGCGCGCAGCCCCACACCCAGACGATCTACCTCGCGCAGCCGCTGGCCGACGGCACGCTCCTCACGCTCGGCGACGACGGCACCGTCGCCAAGACCACGCCCGACGGGAAGAGCCGCGTGATCGCGCGCGGCGTGGCCCCGCAGTACACGTTCAACTACAACGAGAAGCTGCACCTGCTCGCCTACGCGTGCAACGCCACCGGGCTATGTCTGCTCGACGTGGACAGCGAGACGCTGCGCCCGCCGCCCCCCGACCGCTCGGCGCTCGCGCCGACCTGCCTGGGCTCCTCGCCCGACCATCACCTGCTCACGGCGCTGTCGCCGAGCGGCGAGCTCGTGGTGTGGTCGATGAGCGAGCGCGGCGCGGCCGAGACCTACTACCGCACGAGCTTCGAGGACGGCGAGCAGCTCCGGTTCATCGATGACGAGACGATCGCCGTCGAGAGCACCAAGCACATCTACATCGTGCACCTGCCGCACGCTGGCCAGCGGGTGCCCGATCGCGAGCCGTTCGGGGTCGCCGGCGTGGCCCACTCGACCACCGACGAGAAGCTGCGCCTCGCCGCGGGTACGAGCGCCGACGGCACGGTCGCGGTGATCGACAGCCAGACCCACCAGACCACGCGCAGCCGGCCGCTGTGCCGCAGCCTGGTCAACCGGATCATCCTGATGTCGGATCCGCCGTCGGTGGCGTACGGCTGCCAGGAGGGCGAGGCCGGCATCCTCGACCTCGCGCGCGACAAGGCGTCGGTGCTGAGCTTTCTCGAGGGCGGCGTCGCGCGCGTGGCGGCGAGCACCGACGGCCGCTACGTGATGTTCGGCGGCACGAGCGGCAAGGTCGTCCTGTACGACGTGCAGACCCGCATCCTGCGCACGCTGCTCGGGCACACGACGCGGATCACCGTGATCACGCCGGCGACGGCCGCCTATCCGTACCTCATCACGGGCGATGCCTCGGGGGAGATGCGCGTGTGGCCGATGCCCGTGTCGCCGCTGCGGATCGCCGCGGTGACGACCTCGCGGCTCCTCGAGGCCGCGCCGCTGCCCGGCGGCCCGGTGATCGCCGTCAGCTATGACACCACGATCCCGTGGGCGACGCGCGACGGCCGCGCCGGGCTGCTGACCGGGCACGGCACGCTGCACGACCAGCTTGCGCGATCGGCGGGGCGCCCGCGGTTCGCGCTGTACGGGACCGACGACGCGATCGAGCTGTGGTCGTTCGAGCCCGAGCCAGTGCTCCACACGGTGCGCTCGGGGCACGACGCGGTGTCCGCGATGGCGTACGCCGCCGACGGCGAGCGCTTCTTCGTCGGTACGCGCGACGGCAGCGTGGCGCTGTGGTCGGGCGCAGGCGATGCATCGCGCCCGCTGGGCACGATCCACGACTCGGTCGCGCTCGTGCGCGTCGTGCCGCAGAGCGGGCTCGCGGTGATCGCCGGCGCGAAGGGCGCGCTGTGGCTCGCCAGCGAGACGGCGCTCCAGCCGCTGGGCAGCGAGACCGACTCGATCACCTCGCTGGCGTGCTCGCCCGATGCGCGCTGGCTCATCGTCGGCACGGCGGTCGGCCGCGTGAGCCTCTACGACCTCGCCTCGGGCGCGCGGCACCGGGTGTTCAACGGCGATACCTGGATCGAGTTCGCGGGTTTCTCGTCGGACAGCCGCCAGATCCTGTTCTCCACCAACGGGCGGATGCGGATCGCCGGGATCGAGCGCGAGCCCGATGGAGAGCCGCGCCTGGTCCGCGGCCCGGGCTCGCTCGAGCTGTCGGCGCACTTCGCCGCGTTCTCGCCCGACAACGCGTGGCTCGCGGCAACGGGCGACCAGGGCGACCTGTGGTTTCACCGCGCGTCCGATGATCGCTGGGTCTACGTCG
>DATIPJ010000398.1:0-2306 GCA_035472155.1 Kofleriaceae bacterium | reverse complement strand
CTGCGAGGGGCCGGGCCTTTTGCGCTGCGGTGGCTACGCGCTGTTCATCATGCCGCTCGGCGATCCGACCGACTGGCCGATCGATCCGACCGACGCGTGGGCGTTCCTCCCCGAGCGCGTCTACTTCGACGAGCTCGATCGCAGCCCGCTGGGCTCGATTCCGCGGATGCCGCGAATGCAGCACACGCCGGTCGCGATCGACAACGCGATCACGCATCGCAGCCTCATCATCCGCACCCACGGCCCGCGCGACACCAGCGACGGCAGTCTCGTCGAGAGTGGTGATATCGCCGGCACGCTCGAGCTCGTCGGGCCGCGCAACCGCGGCACGATCCGGATCGGCCACGATGAGCTGCGCGACGGCGTGCTGATCGGCCGCTATGCGCGCTGCAACAACGCGCAGCTCGCCGACGATCCGTCGCTGTCGCGCGTCCATGCGCTGCTGATCCAGATCGAGGATGCGATCGTCGCGATCGACACCGCGAGCCTCAACGGCACGCGCGAGGCGAATCACCCCAAGGCGCGGCTGATCCAGCTGACCGGGGACACCGAGCTGGTGCTCGGCACCGCCACGCGTGCGCGCTGGCACTGGGTGTCGTAGTCTCACGCGGCAATGACCTTACGAATCGCGGCCCTGGCAGTCGCGTCGCTCCTTGCTTTCGGTGGCGCGGGCACCGTGCGTGCCCAGCCTTCGGTGGCCGCCCCGGTGACGGCAAAGACGCCCGAGCTCGCCCGGCTCGCCGAGGAGCTCCCGGTGATCGAGCTGGTGACGATGGGCGTCGGCTCGCTGATCTGGGAGCGCCACGGCCACATCGCGCTGTGCGTGCACGGCGACGGAGACCGGCGCGACCGCTGCTACAACTACGGCATCGGTGACTTCCATCACCCCATGAAGATGACGTGGGGCTTCTTCCGCGGCACCGGCAGCTTCTGGGTCGGCAAGCTCGGCGTCGAGGACATGCTGTCGATCTACGAGTACGCGGACCGCACGATCTGGGTGCAGCCGCTGCCGCTGACCCAGGCGCAGAAGCGCGCGGTGATCGAGAAGCTCGAGTTCGACATCCTCGAGCCCAATCGCTATTACGCCTACGACCACTTCTGGGACAACTGCACCACGCGCGTGCGCGACGTGATCGATGCCGCCAGCGGCGGCCAGCTCAAGGCGATGCACGAGCCGACCGACGAGCGCACGTTCCGCGATCTCGCGCGCGAAGGCTTCTACGGCATGCCGATCCCGCTGCTCGTGACCGATATCGCGATGGGCCGCGTGACCGATCGCCCGCCGACGTACTTCGAGCGCATGTTCCTGCCGCAGTATCTGCGCGAGGCGGTCACCAAGTTGTGGGGCGTCGAGCCGAGGATGCTCTACCAGCGCCAGGGGCCGCCGCAGGACACCGACTCGTCGAGCGGGCGCCTCTGGTTCGCGCTCGTCCTGCTCGCGCTGACCTCGCCGGCGTGGATCGCGCGGCTCGTCGGGCGATTTCAGCGCACCGGCCTCGCGGTGGCGGTCGTGCCGTACGTGCTCCTCGGCGCCGTGCTCACGTTCCTGGCGATCATCAGCCCGCTACCGTATGTGCGGTGGAACGAGACCTGCCTCGTGCTGTTTCCGTTCGATCTGCTGCTCCTCACACTGCCGCCCGTGCGCCGGCGGCGCTATGCGCGCGGACGGCTCGTGATGCTGGCGGTGATCTTCGTGTTGTGGCTGGTCGGCGTGCTGCGTCAGCCGCTGCTCGCACTGCTGCTCTGGCCGGCGATCCCGCTCGCCGTCGTCGGGCTGTGGCGCGATCCGCCGGGCCGCATCGGCGAGGTCGGCAAGCCCGAGACAGCCGCTGCGACAGCAAACAAGCCGCGCGCGGGTCGCAGCAAGCGGCGCTGACATCGGAAGACGCCAGCGGCGCGCGCGACGAGATCAGCTATTGTGTCGTCGAGGAGCCGCCATGTTGAGACGTACCTTCGTACAGACCGCTGCCTCGGCCGCGGTGCTCGCGCTATTCCGAAACCAGCTGTCGTTCGCCAAAGGAGCTGCCGTGACCGCCGCAACCGATGATCCGTTGCTCGCGCCCTGGACCGGACCGCATGGCGGCTTTCCGCGGTTCGACAAGATCAAGGTCCCTGCGATCAAGCCCGCGCTGCTCAAGGGGATGGACCTGCACCGCGCCGAGATCGCCGCGATCGCGTCGTCGGCCGAGCCGGCGACCTTCGAGAACACGATCGCCGCGCTCGAGGCTGCGGGGCAGCCGCTCACCCGTGCCGGCAACCTGTTCAACGTCTACCGCTCGACGATGAGCAGCAAGCCGATGCAGAAG
>DATIPJ010000397.1:0-18147 GCA_035472155.1 Kofleriaceae bacterium | reverse complement strand
CGGGAGGCGCGTACCTCGGGGAATCGGCGGCGTCCGCGCTCTTCGCGGGCGGCAAGCACCCCGTGATCGCGGGACAAGGGACGCGGCCGGGCACGGCGACCCGCGTCGCGGGCGGCTACAAGCTGACCGGCTCGTGGAGCTTCGGGTCGGGCCTGCTCCACAGCACGCACACGCATAGCCTCGGGATCATCGCCGAGACCGGCGAGGCGCGCATCTTCGTGGCGCCCATCGAGCAGGCCAACCTCAAGCTCGATAGCTGGAACGTGATGGGGCTCCGCGGGACCGGCAGCGTGGACTACACGATGGACGGGGTCTTCGTCCCCGATGCGTACACGCATAGCGCGTTCGCGACCGAGCCGATGCGCGGCGGCGCGATCTTCCGATCCGGCATCATGGGGTTCGCGGCGATCTGCCACGCCGGGTGGGCCGTCGGGGTCGGGCGAAGGCTCCTCGACGAGCTGCGCGCGCTGATCGTCCACAAGGCCGGACGCGCAGGCTCGCTGTCCGGGAGCGACGCGTTCCAGGAGAAGTACGCCAAGCTCGAGGCCGCCTACCGCGCTGCCCGGGCGCTGGTGTACGAGACGTGGACCGAGGCTACGACGACGATCACCGGCGGCTCCCCCCTGTCGCTCCGCCAGCACACGATGATCCGGCTCGCGCTCGGGAACATCACCCATGCGCTGGCCGATGTCGCCAGCGGCGTCTACCTCCTGTCCGGCACGACGGGCCTTCGCCGCGGAACGATCGAGCGCCTCGTCCGCGACGTGCACGCCGGTACCCAGCACGTCACGTCGGGGCCCGGGATGTGGCAGTGCGCCGGACGCGAGCTCGCCGGCCTCGCTCCCGGCAAACACTGGGTGTTCCTCGATCTCGTCGACGACTAGGGACGGCCCGGACAGCGCCTAGGTCCGCCAGAGGCCGACGATGCGAGCCTCGCCTGCGGGGCCGCGCGCGAGGTGCACGATGGTCGTGCCCGTGAAGCCCGGGCGGCGGGTCTCGATGCGGGTCATGGTGTAGCCATCGCCTTCGCGCGCGAGGGTGAGCGGGAGGCACGACCGGCCGCGGGCGTCGGGGTGCGTGGCCGCGCCGCCGAGGTCGCGGGTCTCGCGGTCGAAGCTGACGGCCTGATAGGTGGTTTGCGCGGCCGGGGTGAAGCCGTAGCGGACTGCGAGGTCGTCGAAGCAGAGGCGGTCGTTGGCGACGGTGAAGCGGTCGAGCGGGTTGACGCGAGAGAACCAGTGCTCGGCGATCAGGCGCTGCCGCGCGACGAGGGTATCGGTGACGTATTCGATGGTGGCGGGGTCGGTGTACTTGCCGGTCTCGACGATGGCGTGGATCTGCTCGCGCGTGAAGCGCATGAGGACCTTGGCGCCCCAGAACTTGTCGAAGCGATCGGTGGTCAAAAACGGCAGGTACTTCGGGTAGTCGGGCTTCCAGGCGCCCGGGTCGAAGGTCTCGGCATCGAACAGGCCCACGCCGCGCAGCTTGGGCACGGGTCGCTCTTCCCAGTTGCGCTCGAGGAGGCCGAACGTGAACAGCGAGCGCGCCATGTCGCCGAAGTCGATGACGTAGGCGTGGCCGCGCCGCGGATCGCGGCCGGTGGTGGCCATGACGCCCATGCTCTTGCCGAAGTCGAGGAGGTAGTGCTTGACGTAGTGGCGCCCCTTGTCGCCGCGGTCGGTGACCCATGAGTCGAGGTAGTTGCTCTCCTGGACGTCGACGTGATCGAGCCACGAGAACATGGCATAGGAGCCGCGCAGGTCGCGGCGCAGCTCGTGCGGGATGCGGTCGTTGGGGTCGTCGTCGCGCACGCCGGTGCCCGGGTGGCCGCCGAGCGACTTGCCCGCGATCCAGCGCGAGGCGTAGGCGCGGATCCGGCCGTCGGGCTCGATCTCGACCAGCTCGAGCTTGCGGTCGAGATCGGCGCGCGTGAGCGGCACCTTCTTGCCGAGCGTGTCGGTCATCGTGGCGTCCTTGGCGAGCACGAGGTCCTCGCGCCGCAGGTCGACGACGAAGTCCTCGGGCACGTTGAAGCCGCACGCCCAGAGCAGCTTGCCCACGATGATGTTGGTGGCGGTCTCCTGCTCGGGGAAGCCCTTGGTGTCGAACTTGAGCATGAACTTCTCGCCGCGCGCGTCGGCGATGGTGAAGCCGACCTCCGCGCCGCCGACCTTGGTGCTCTTGACCGTCCACGGCTTGTGCAGCGCGGGGCCCTCGATGGTGACCGGGCCGTTGGCGAGCTCGGCAAGCGACATGTCGCGCACGCCGATCCGATTTGTGAACCAGGTCGAGTCGGGCACCTCGTCGAGGGCGTTGACGCCGAGCGCGCGGCGCTGCCGAGGCAGCTCGAACGCACGGTTGATCGGATCGTGGACGAGGCCGTCGTAGTGATACAGGTTCTCGTAGAACGGCCGCTCCTTCGGTGTGGCCGGCACGTTGAGGCGGTCATTGACGGCGGTCGCCGGGGGTGCATTGCTGAACCGGCTGGCGGGGACGGGGGAGCTGCCGCACGCACAGGCGGCAGCGAGCCAGAGGAGCTTCATCTTCATCGGCGCCTCACGCGTTCGTCGATATCGTAGATCGGGTTGAACGACAGGTTGAACATCAGGCCGCCGTCGATCGAGGACGCGATGCTGCCCTCGAGCACGAAGCTGTTGACGCTGTGGGCCTCGATGCCCACGCCGTAGCCCACGCGCAGGTCGTGGACCGAGAGCTGGTCGAGCGAGGGGAACACGCGGCCGGCGTCGACGAACGCGTTGGCCGAGAACCACTGCGAGAGGTCCCAGCTATAGACAGCCGAGCCGAACGCCGCAATGCGATCGCGGAAGCGGTCGAGCGAGTAGCCGCGCAGGTAGATCGTGCCGCCCAGGCGCGGCAGCTCGGTGAACGGTATATCCTCGAGCGGGCCGGTGACGCCCTCTCCGCGGACGCGGAGCGCGAGGACGCGCGGCCCGCGGGTGAGGTGAAAGAAGTGCTGAAGATCGACCCCGTAGCGATTGAAGTCCTGGCCTTCATCCAGGCGGTGAACTCGGCCTGCGAACACCGCCGCGAGCGAACCCGCGCTGTATACCGAAGCTGGCTCGAGCGGAGCCTTCGAGTGGCGGCCATCCCAGCGCAGCTCGAGCTCGCCGTAGCCGTAGGAGTACCCGCTGAAGCCGGGCAGCCGGCTCGTATCGTAGCGATCGGTGATCTCCTCGCCGTTGTCGCCCGGGCCGAAGTTGACGCGCGAGACGGAGCCCGCGGCGCGGACGTGGAAGTTGCTGACCGCGCGGACGTCGCTCATCAGCGAGACGCGCGAGCGGGTCTGGCGGTAGCGCGCCTCGACCGCGGCATCGCTCAGCGGATCGACCGGCATCTCGGGCGCGGCGACGGTGTCGCTGTTGCCGATCCCGTAGAACGCATCATGGGGGCGCCGCTCGTAGCCGCCATCGAGCTGCAAGGAGACTCGCTTGCCGAGGCGATTCCCGCTGCTGAGCTGGCCGGCGTAGACTTGGCGGTAGCGGCTGCCAACCTCGGCCTGCAAGCTCAGCCCCTCCTTGTCGCCGAACAGATCGCGGTGGGTGAAGCGAGCGCCGAGCACGACGCCGTACGAGCTGTCGATCGATCCGGTCGGCACCAGGCCGATCGTCATCGCATCGTTGAAGAACACCTTGTCGTAGAGCTCGGGGACGTGATAGCGGTCGACCGCATACACGGCGCCGCGAAACGGCGACATCGCGAGATTGACCGCGAGCTTGGGAAAGAACAGCAGGCCGCGGCCGAGGTAGCGCAGCGCGGAATCGCCGGGCGGGTGATCGGTGCGCCCGCTCTCGTTGCCGGGGATGGGCTCGTCGGCGACATCCTCGGCGGTGAGCTCGCGCTCCGCGGGGCTCTCGACCGGCGTGGGCACGACGGGCTCGGGCTCGGGTGGCGGTTGCCGCGGTCGAACGACGCTGACGTGGTCCGGCGTCGCGGCAGGTGTCGGGGCCTGCTGTGGATCGGGCGCGGGCGCGGGCTCCGGTGGCGGATCCGCAAACGCCGACGCGCTCGACAGCAGCGCAACGGCGATGGTCGGAGGCATCGCTCGACGGCGAGCTCCAGCGATCGGTGCGTGACACCGGGCCTGTGGCATGTCGAGAGAGAGGCTGCAAGGGGGGTGCCACGGGCGCGCGCTGGGCAACGTCATCGATGCGGACATGCCGCGAACCGTCGCTCGGTCAAATCCGCACGATCGGCGCACACGCTACGAGCGAACGTATAACGCGTGAGACTTGCGACAGAGTTGCGACCTCTGCGACGCCGCGAGAAGCCTCGGGTTTCCGTCGCTGCGCCTCGACGCACGTACTCGCGAGCGCGAAGGCTCGAGCCCTTGTCAGGCGATCGACAGGCGATCGACAGCCCGATCGACAGCCCGATCGATAGATCGATAGATCGAAGAGCGCAAAGCACGCAGCCGGACGCCGATTCGAACGCTGCGGTCGATGCGCGGGAGCACCTAGGGCGCTGGGAAGGGTCGATGCGCGTGATGCCGCAAATCTCGCGAATCTGCGTGTCATCGCCGGCTGACCGCGTGGGAGATGACCGTGACTGGGGCGCGCTCGCGGTTCTGCTGCATCCCTGCCGTGCGGTGACGCCACGTCGAGCCGCCGGGCGCGGGCGCGCGGTGGCAGCGGGCGCACATTCACGCCCATCGGTGGTCCTCGCAGCATCCCGCGATCACAGATCTGCCATGTGTGGTGGGCGCACGCGCGAGATGGCCGTGGCCTTGCACATCCAGCCGGTATTCCTCCTGCATTGCCTCAGCTCGGGCTTCACTCCTACCTGCCATACGCCGAGGCAGCGCGCAGCACCCGACGTGCGCTCGCCGGATCGGCGCGACGGACGCCATGATCAACTCCACGCGCGAAGCGATCGAGGTCGAACCTCCCACCGGACTGCGTCGCTTGGTCGCCGTGTTCGCACCGGTGAAGCGCTCCGAGGTCGCCACGGTGATGATCCTCACCGTGAACGTGTTCGTGCTGCTGACCTGCTACTACGTGCTCAAGGTCGTGCGCGAGCCGCTGATCCTCTTGGGCGGCGGTGCCGAGCTCAAGGCGTACGCGTCGGCCGGGCAGGCGGTGCTCTTGCTCGGCGTCGTGCCGGCGTTCGGCTGGCTGTCGAGCCGCGTGGGCCGGCTGCGCCTGCTCACGACGATGCAGGTGATCTTCATCGGCTGTCTGGTCGCGTTCTATGCGCTCGCGAACCTGAAGGCCCCGATCGGCCTCGCGTTCTATCTGTGGCTGGGCATCTTCAATGTGCTCGTGGTCTCGAACTTCTGGTCGTTTGCCAATGACCTCTACACCGAGGAGCAGGGCAAGCGACTGTTTGCCGTGATCGGCATCGGCGCGAGCATCGGCGCGATCCTGGGCGCATTCGTGCCGCACCTGCTGCACAAGGTGATGGGCATGTACCCCCTGATGCTGGTGGCGGCGGGCTGCCTCGCGCTGTCGATCGTGCTGTACCGCATGGCCGATCTCCGCGAGCGCGACCGCGATCGCAGCAAGACGGCCGCGGCCGACAAGGCCAAGGCCGACGAAGAAGCCGTCGCGGCGTCGAGCGAAGGCGGATTCACGATGATCCGCAAGGATCGCTATCTTCAGCTGCTCGCCGGCATGCTGCTCGTCGCGACGATCATCAACACGACGGGCGAGTACGTGGTCAGCAAGCTCGCGACCGACCGCAGCAAGGTGTACGCGGAGCAAACGGTCGGCGCGAATCCGGAGCGAACGCCCGGCGCCGCGCCTGCGGACGCGAAGGCGAGCGATGGCAAGCCTGCCGATGCGAAACCTGCCGATGGCCGTGCGCCCGACAGCAAGGCGCCCGACAGCAAGGCGCCCGACAGCAAGGGGACCGACAGCAAGGGGACCGACAGCAAGGCGACTGAAGGCAAGGCAAGTGATGGCAAGGCGAGTGACGCTTCCAAGTCGGCGTTCGAGAAGGCGCGCGGCGATTACCTCGCGAGCTTCTTCTCCAGCTACTACGGTCTGGTGAATCTGCTCTCGGCGCTGCTGCAGGCGCTGATCGTCGCCCGGCTGCTGACGTGGCTCGGCATCCGTCGCGCGCTGTTCATCATGCCGATGATCGTGCTCGGCGGCTAGTTCGCGCTCCTGCTGTTCGCGAACATGACCTTGGTTCGTGTCGAGAAGACGACTGAAAATAGCCTCGATTACTCTCTTCACAATACGCTCCGTCACGCGCTGTTCCTGCCGACCAGCCGCGCAGGCAAGTACAAGGCGAAGGCCGCGATCGATACGTTCGTGTTCCGCATGGGCGATGTGATCGCCGGCCTGGGCATCGTGTTCGTGCTCGTCGAGGTGCTCGGGCTCGGGGTCCAGGCGTTCGCCGCGCTGAACGTCGGCCTCGCCGCGGTGTGGTTGCTGCTGGCGTACCGCGCCGGCAAGCTGCACGATAAGCTGGTGGCGGACCAGGAGAAGGAGAAGCGTCCGGAGGTGGCCGCTGAGCGCCATGGCGCCGCATGACGACCAGCGTGGCGCTGCACGCATCGCGACGATCAGCGCGCTGATCGTCGTGTCGTCGTTCGTCGCCGGAAAGGCGGCGCGCGACGCGATCTTGCTCGCGCACTTCGACGTCAAGACGCTGCCGATCTTCATGGCGATCTCGGCGCTGATGTCGCTGCCGATCATCCTGGTGGCCGGGCGGCTGATGACGCGGTACGGCCCGGCGCGGCTGGTCCCGGTGATCAACGTCGCGAGCGCGCTGCTCTCGGGAGTCGAGTGGCTCCTGTTGCACCGCTATCCCGGGCCGATCGCCGCGGTGGTGTTTCTTCACCTCGCGACGTCGGGCGCGGTGCTGACCTCGGGCTTCTGGTCGATCGTCAACGAGCGGTTCGATGTGCAGACCGCAAAGCGGCACATCGGCCGCATCGGTATGGGCGCGACGCTGGGCGGCATCCTCGGCGGCGTGCTCGCCGAGCGCACGGCGGCGTACATGCAGCCCGACAAGATCCTGCTGGTGCTCGCCGCGCTGCAGCTGACGTGCGCGGTCACGCTGTATCTGTTCGGCGCGTCGAACGCGCGGCCGCAGGTGCCGTCGAAGCCCGCCGGCACGTGGGCCGCGTTCCGCGTGGTGACCAGGTCGCAGCTCCTGCGCAACGTCGCGGCGATCGTCGTGCTCGGCGCGGTCGCAGCCGGCGTCATGGACTACGTGTTCAAGGCCGACATCGTCCACGTCTCGTCGAAGGCGGGGCTGTTGCGGTCGCTTGCGATCTTCTACACCGTGACCAACGTGATCACGGCGATCGTCCAGATCTCCGTGTGCGCGCCGCTGATCGCGCGGCTCGGTGTGCCGCGCGGCGTCGCCACGCTGCCGATCACGATCACCGTGTTCGGCCTGTTCGCGCTCGCGATCCCCGTGCCGCTCGCGGCGGCGATCGCGCGCAGCGCCGAGCTGGTGACGCGCAACTCGATCTACCGCGCGGGCTACGAGCTTCTGTATGCGCCGCTCGCCGAGGACGACAAGCGGCCGACCAAGGTCGTGCTCGATGTCGGCGCCGACCGCATCGGCGACCTGCTCGGCGCGCAGCTGGTGGCGCTGATCCTGTTCGTCTCGGCAGAGCCGCGAACGGGCCTGCTCGTGGCGACCCTCGTGACCGCCGTGATCGCCGTCATCGTCGCGATGCGGCTGCCGCGTAGCTACACGATGGCGCTCGAGGAGAGCCTGCTGGCGCGCGCGGCCGAGCCCGCTGCGGCCGCCGCCGCGACGCCCGACCCCGAGCCGTGGATCACGCTGAGCGATCTGCCGCGGCTCGGCCAGGCGGGTGACATCGCGCCGCTCTCGATGCGGATCCGCGAGGCCAGCCTGCACAAGCGGGGGCGGCGCAAGCGAGCCAAGACGCCACCGCCGGCGGTCCCGAGCATCCCGCCGCCGATCTCGGTGGAGCACGACAACCTGCTCGACGCGATCGCCGACCTGCGGTCGCAGGAGCCCGAGCGCATCAAGCGCGTGCTCGCGATCAAGCTGACACCCGAGCTCGCGGCGTACGCGATCGGGCTGCTCGGGCGCGACGAGGTCGCCCCCCAGGCGCTCGCGGCGCTCAGCGCGATCGCGCCGCGCTGCACCGGGCTACTCGTCGATGCGCTGCTCGATCAAGATCGCCCCACGACCGTGCGGCGCCGGCTGCCGGCGGTGCTGCTCCACGGCAAGCCGTCGCTGGCGGCGTGGGGCCTGTGGCGCGCGCTGCTCGATCCGAGCTTCGACGTCCGCTACCGCTCGGGCGCGGTGCTCGCGCGGCTCGCGGCGGCGGGGCACCTCGAGAACATCGCGCCCGAGGAGGTGTTCGGCATCGTCAAGCGCGAGCTGCTCGCCGACCGCCATGCGCTGCGCAACCAGTGCGCGCTCGACGAGCTGGCCGCCGCCGCGGAGGCGCGGCTCGATGACGACCCCGGCGTCCAGCGCACCGGCAGCGGGCTCGAGCACATCTTCACGGTGCTCGGTCTGGCGCTCCCCGCCGAGCCGCTGCGCATCGCGCTGCACGCCGTGCAGACCGACGACCCCGAGCTGCGCGGCACCGCGCTCGAGTACCTCGAGAGCATCCTGCCGCCCGAGGTCCGCGCGCAGCTGTGGCCGTTCCTCGAGGGCGAGAGCCACGCCAGCGACCGCCGGGGCGCCGCGGAGGCGCTCGACGCCGGCGACTCGTCGACCGCGCTCGAGGCGGCCGATTCGTCCACCGGGCTCGACGCCGCCGACTCGGGCATCGGCCTCGATGCGGCCGATTCGTCCACCGGGCTCGAGCTGCCGCGCGCGGTCGCGGCCGTTTCGCTCTCGCCGCCGCGCGCCCCGCGCTCGCGCGACGAGATGGTCGCCGCGCTGCGGCTGTCGTATCCCTCGATCGTCGAGAAGCTGCGCGGTCGGCCCAAGCCGGCCTGATGCTTACATCGCGCGGCTGAGCTGCGCGATCCGCTCGGCGGCCGCGGCGGCGGCCTCGCGCAGCTGCGGCATCACGCGCGCCGCGACGTGCTCGGGCATGCCATGCGTGGTCCCCACGCGGACCAGGGGCTGTGCGATCGCGGCCACGTCGACCGGACCGATCGCCTTGGCGTAGCCCGCGAGCCGGTCGCCGATGAAGCCCCGCGCGCGCGCCAGGGTCAGCGCGAGCCGCGCCTCCGGCGCGCTGCCCACGCACTCGAACGGCGTGTGGTCGGTGAGCCCCAGCATCTCGCGAAACCAGCGCTCGTTGCCCGGCCGCTCGCCGAGGTCGTCGCCAAACGTCGCCGCGACGATCGGCTCGGGCAGGTGCGCCGCGAACTGCAGCCATACGTAGGCGCACTTGGCGCACGCGCCGCACCACGGCTTCTTGAGGTTGCACGAGTGGGTGAGCGCGGCGAGCTCGGGGTCGCGCGCGAGCAGCTCGAAGATGACCTCGTCGTGGATCGGCTGCAGGATGCTGAAGTAGCGCAGGTTGGAGACCAGCGCGCGCCGCACGTAGCCGTCGAGCAGCTGCTCGGCCTCCCAGCCCTTGCCCCACTGGTGGTTGACGACCTCGCCGTTCCAGTCGAGGTTGCCGCTGTTGGCGCTCGCCTCGTGCGCGACGACCAGGCCGCGGTAGCCGCGCGCGAGCGCGAGCGGGACCGCCGCGAACACCGAGGCCGGCGTCTCGGCGGCGAGGATGTACTTGACGCCGAGCGCCGGCCGGAGCCGCGCGACCGGCGCGTCGAGCAGGTCGTCGATCACCCACTGGCGCTCGGCGCGCACGCGCGCGCTGGCGCCGCCGATCCGATCGAGCAGCTCGTGCTGCGGCCCGGCGGGGCCGTAGATCGAGTGCGCGTAGCCCAGCGTCGCGAACGGCAGCCCGGCGCGCTCGAGGAGCTTGAGCGCCACGAGGCTGTCCTTGCCGCCGCCGCAGTACGCGAGCAGCTCGACCGGCCCGTCGGGCGCACGCAGCGGCGCCGCCGGAGCCACCACCGGATCGACGAAGCGCGGCCCGTCGTACGCGGGCAGATCATGCTCGTAGCGCCACTGCGCCCACACGTGGTGGAACACGGTGCGCCACAGCTGCACGAGGTCGCTCGTCAGGTGGCGCGCGTAGCGCCCGAGCTCGATGACGTCGGGCCGCAGGCTGCACGCGGCGTTGAGCTGGAACAGCGCGATGTGGACCGCGATGCGCTCGACGGCGTCGTCGCCGAGCTGGTGCGCGAGCGCATCGAGGTCGAGGTCCTCGTACCAGACGGTGACGTGGAATCGCAGATCGTCGAGCGCGCAGCTCGCGACGATGTGGTCCGTGCCGCGATGCACGTCGACGAGACGGAGGCTCCGCATAGAGCGAGGTTACCCGATGCGCCGCGCGCGACCGTGTCAGCGGAAAAGCGGGAGCGGCATCACATCGGCAGGCAGATTGTCGCGCGCAGCTCTTGCGGCCGCGAGGCAATGTGCCCCAGCAGGATGGCTGGCACCGGGGGCTCAAGGCTATCGTGGTGAATGAGGCCGGGGGCGCGCCGTCCATTTCCCCGGTCCCGTCGAAAGGTCCCGGTCATGCAGAGTCGATTCAGAAGCTGGGGTGTAGCGCGTGTGACGAGTGCGCTGTTGCTCACCGCCTGCGTTGTTCCGGCGAACAACCCGCCGCCGCCACCGGGCGGCTATGGCCCACCGCCGCCGCAGTACGCGCAGCAGCAACCGCCCGAGCCCGCACCGGAGCCGCAGTACCAGCCGCCCCCGCAGCAGTACCAGCCGCCTCCGCAGCCCGATCCATCGTATCAACCGCCGCCGCCCACCCAGCCCGCCGAGCCGCCGCCGCCGAGCTACAGCGATCCCGTGTACAGCGATGTCGACGTCGAGGTCGCGGGCAACGATGTGCCGTCGGTCGACGTGTTCTACGACCAGCTCGCGCCGCACGGGACCTGGTACGACGACCCCACCTACGGCTGGGTGTTCGCGCCCAACGATCCGTCGTACCTGCCGTACACCAACGGCCGCTGGAGCAACACCGAGTACGGCTTCACCTGGATCTCGAATGACCCGTTCGGCTGGGCGACCGATCACTACGGCCGCTGGGTGTGGGCGAACCGCTGGGTGTGGCGGCCCGACACGACGTGGGGCCCGGCGTGGGTGCAGTGGCGGCAGGGCGATGGCTACGTCGGCTGGGCGCCCGCGGGCTACACCGACGACGCCTACTTCCCCGAGGACCACTGGCGCTTCGTACCGGCGGCGTACCTGTTCGCCGAAGCGCCGCGCTACATCATCCGGGCCAACGTCCACGGCTACGTGCGCTCGACGTACACGGTGCGGCGCTACGCCAACGATCGCCATCGCCGCACGTGGGTGCTCGGGCCCGACGACGACTGGCTGCGCCGCAACCGCGTCGAGGTCCGCCGCGAGCGCGTCGAGCTCGACCGCATCGGCCGGTTCGACGAGGCCCGCCGCCAGGAGGCCGCGCGCCGCGCCCGCGAGCACCAGCGCGAGTGGGACGACCGCCGCCGCCGCGACGACCAGATCCGCCGCGACCTCGAGGGCCGCCAGCGCCGCCAGGAGGCGGAGCGCCGCCGGCTTGCCGACGAGCACCGCAAGCTCGAGGGCGATCGCCGCCGGCAGGACGAGGAGCGCCGCCGGCTCGAGGAGCAGCAGCGCCGCAACGAGGAGCAGCGCCAGCGCGCGGCCAACGACGCGGACCGCCGCCGCCTCGAGGGCGAACGCAAGCGGCTCGAGGACGAGCAGCGCCGGATCGCCGACGAGCAGCGCAAGCAGCAGGAGGAGCAGCGCCGCCGCCAGGAGGTCGAGCAGAAGCGGGTCGAGGCCGACCACCGCCGTCAGGCCGAGGAGCTCGAGCGCAAGCGTGGCGAGGAGCAGCGCCGGTTCGCCGAGGAGCAGCGCCGGCAGCAGGAGGAGCAGCGCAAGCGCGGCGACGAGGAAGGCCGCCGCCGCCAGGAAGAGGAGCGCCGCCGCGGCGAAGACGAGCAGAGGAAGCGCGCGGCCGAGGATCAGCGCCACCAGCAGGACGAGCAGCGCAAGCGCGGCGACGAAGAAGGCCGCCGCCGCCAGGAGGAGGAGCGTCGCCGCGGTGAAGACGAGCAGAAGAAGCGCGCGGCCGAGGACCAGCGGCGCCAGCAGGACGAGCAGAAGAAGCGCGCCGACGACGAGCAGAAGAAGCGCGCGGCCGACGACCAGCGCAAGCAGCAGGACGAGCAGCGCAAGGCCGACGACCAGCGCAAGCGCGACGACCACCGCCATCGCCGCGACGACAAGAAGGACGACGACAAGAAGGACGACGACAAGAAGCGCGATCACCGCTGACGCGCGGCGACGGGCTCAGCTACAGAAGCAGCTCGACGACGATCCCAGGATGTTGTAGCTGGCGCTCGACGGCGACGTGATCGCGCAGATCGGGTCGCCGCTGCTCGGCGCGAACCCGACCGTCCCCGCCCCGGTGCACGCCGAGCTCGTGACCACGTGCACGTCGATGATCAGCGTCTCACCCGGCAACAGCAGGGTGTCCGCCGACGACGAGGGGCTGAACCCGAACGGCCCGGTCAGAGCCGGACCGACCGTGGCGGCCGAGTTGCCCATGTTCTGGATGCTGACGCTCTGCGGCGCGGGGCACGCGCCCGACGAGCCCTGGAACGTCAACGGCTGCGGCGCCGTCATCACCAGGTTCGCGCCGAACACCGTCGCCTCGAGGTCGACCATCGCGATGCCGGCGTTCGACTCGATCTTGAGCATGCCGTGCTTGACGTCGCCGCCGAGGTCGGTGCCGACGACGGCCATCGGCGGCAGGATCGAGAACGACCCCATCGCGCCGGGGGCGATCATCACCGGCGTGGACTTCAGCTGGAACGCCGCGCCGGTGATCGTGGCATTGGTGATCTCGAGAGCGGCGTTGCCCTTGTTGGTCACCACCAGCGAGGCCTGCTGGGGCGCCGACCCGCATGAGACGGTCGTACTCAGCGTGGGGGCCACGTCCAGGATGGGTGCGCTTGCGATCGCGACATCGTCGGGCGCGTCGGCCGCAGCATCGACGGCCGCGTCGATCCCGGCGACCGCCGCGTCGATCATCGGCGGGGCATCCGGTAGGGAACCCACGGAGTCTTTGTCCGGCCCCTGGAACCAGAGCCGGCCGCAACCGCCCAGCCAGGTCGACGTCGACATCCAGAGCAGGGTCGCGAGCTGAGAGGTGCGCGCCACGCCCGACGATA
Organism: Kofleriaceae bacterium; assembly: GCA_035472155.1. GTDB lineage: Bacteria > Myxococcota_A > Polyangia > Haliangiales > Haliangiaceae > JABFXX01. Next base: position 4,987 of record DATIPJ010000397.1, on the reverse strand, counting down.
TCCCGCAGGCGCTGGGGGTCAACCGGCGCTCCCCGATAGAAAGACCCGCGGCCTGCAGCATGCTGCCGCAGTGCGGCACGGCCCGCCGCCCTCGAACCCCCTCACGAGGCGCGTTCGGACGGTATCAACGCCGTGTTATCACCCGGTCGTGAGCGAAGAACCCGAGCTCGACGTCCCCAAGGCAAAGCTGATGAAGGACGAGCTCGAGGCGCTCGGCGGAAAGGGCCCATCGCCCCACGCGCTGCACCCGCCGGGCACCACCGAGGTGCCGCTGCTCGAGCGCTTCGACGAGCTCAAGGGCGAGATCACGGCCAAGGCGGTCATCGCCGGCATCGTGGTCGCGCTGATCATGGGCTCGGCGTACCCGTACATGGTGCTCAAGCTCGGGTTCGGGCCCAACGTGTCGGTGGTCGCGGCGTTCTTCGGCTTCCTGTTCCTGCGCGCGCTCGATTTCGGGGGCGGCAAGCACTACAACCGCTGGCAGAACAACCTCGTCGAGGCGGCCGGCACCAGCGCGGCCCAGACCGCGTTCATGTGCGTGCTGCTCGGCGCATTCGACCTCTTGCGCCACAACACCGGGGGCGCGCTCGGCATCGAGCTGACGCCCCTGATGTCGTTCCTGTGGCTGACCACCGCGTGCACGCTCGGCGTGCTGCTCGCCGCGCCGCTGCGCCGCCACTTCGTCGTCGACGAGAAGCTGCCCTATCCCGACGGCACGGCGGCCGCCGAGACCGTGCTCGTGCTCGATCCGCCGCGCCAGGCGACCGAGGAGGTCCGGCGCAAGGCGCTGCGCGCCTTCAAGGCCGTGATGTGGGGCATGGCGCTCTCGGGCCTCGTGATGCTGTTCCGCGAGGACGCCAAGATCGTGCCGCACCTCCGCGGCCTGCTCGACCACATCTCGGGGGCGCTCGCCGGTCTCGTGCCGAACATCCCCGAGGGCTTCGAGGCGCCGTGGACGATGTTCGAGCGCGTGGTCTCCGGCACCGCCCCCGACGGCACCGCGATGCAAGTCGTGCACGGCGTGGTGCTCGCGAACATGGCGGTCGGCGCGTCGTACAGCCTGCTCAGCGTCGGCTCCGGCATGATCGTCGGCCTGCGCATCGACGTCGGCATGCTGATCGGCGCGGTGTTTGCGTGGGTCGTGATGCCGTACTTCCTGGTCAAGTACGCGGTGCCGATCCACCACACCAAGAGCGCCGCCGAGGCCGCCACCGCCATGGTCGCGACCGACACGCCGACCCGCACCGAGGTGCTGTTCTGGGTCATGTGGCCGGCGACCGGCATCCTCGTCGCGGGCGGGCTGACCTCGCTCGCGCTGCGCTGGCGCCTGCTCATCGAGACGTTCCGAAGCCTGCGCAACGCGCGGATCGGCACCAGCGAGATGCCGCTGTCGTTCATCGGGACCGGCGTCGTGATCTCGGCGATCGGCCTGTGCATCGTGCAGCGCACGCTGCTCCACATGCCGGTGTGGATGACGCTCGCGGCGATGGTGCTCTCGCTGCCGCTCATGCTCGTCGGGCTGCGCGTGCTCGGCGAGACCAACTGGGGGCCGATCAGCGCGCTGTCGAACATGATGCAGGGCGTGTTCGCGGCGATCGCGCCCGGCAACGTCACCGCCAACATGGTCGCCAGCGGCACGACCGGCACGATCGCGACGTCGTCCGAAGCGATCATGCAGGACTACCGCGCGGCCCAGATCATCGGCAGCAAGCCGCGCAATATCACCATCATGCAGCTGCTCGCGGTGCCGATCGGCGCCGCCGCGGTGTCGTGGATGTACCCGGTGTTTCGCGCGACCTATCACATCTTCGACACCACCGACCCGGTGACCGGCAAGGTGATCAAGGCGCAGCTGACCTCGCCGATCTCGAACAAGTGGGCGGGCTTCGCGCAGCTGCTCAAGGATGGCGTCAGCGCGCTGCCGACCTCGGCGCTCTACGCGCTGATCATCTTCTCCGTGATCGGAGTCGTGTTCACGGTCGTCGAGGCGCGGCCCGGGCTGCGCAAGTACGTGCCGTCGCCGACCGCGATGGGCATCGGCATGATCGTCCCGTTCAGCGTGGTCTTCACCATGTTCCTCGGCGGCGTCGTCGGGTACGTCTGGGAGACCCGGTACAAGGCCTCGGCGAAGGTGTACCTGCTCCCGCTGGCGTCGGGCCTGATCGCCGGGGAGGCGCTCGTCGCCGTGGTCGCGTCGATCTATCTGTACTTGATCGGTAGCTGAACTGGTGAATAGCGCCGCGCGCGCGACGTCACAAGGAGCGTCCCACGAAGCGCGCGAGACCCCGATCGCCCCCCGAGCGGGTTTCCCTCGCGCTATGGTCCTCGCCTATGACTCGACTTGCCGTCCTGGTCGTCGTCGGAACGCTCGCTGCTGCTGCGTGGGCCCAGCCCACGACCATGCCGAACCAGGTGAACCCGCCCGCGCCCGCGCCCGCGCCCGCAGCCCCCGCTGCGCCGGCCAAGCCCGCGCCTCCCGCGCTGCCGGCCAAGCCCGCGCTGCCCGCCGTGGGCGAGACCTTGGGCATCAACGGCCCGGGCAACTGGCCCAAGCTCGACTGGCTCTACGATCTGCCGTCGCCCGGCGACGCCGCGGGCAAGGTCGTCATCCACTGGTTCTGCGCGCCTAGGCTGCCCGGCTGCACCGACGACCTCGCGCGCATCGTCACGCTCAAGGAGGCCGGTCGCGTCTACGTGATCGCCTACATCAACGGCACCAAGGGCCAGGCCCAGAAGCTCGATCCGATCCGCGAGAGTGAGGGCGTCGGCCGCGGCACCGTCGCGTTCGGCCGCGGCGCCGCCAAGCTGATGAAGGACCTCGGCATCACCGGGCCGACCTCGATCGTCGTCGACGTGGAGGGCAAGGTCCAGCTGATCACCACCACGTCATCGCCGACGGACCTCGATGCCCGCGATGCCAAGGTCAACGCGTCGACCGGCGCGATCAAGGAGTACGTGGCGGCGACCGACGCGCCCAAGCAGGTCAAGGCGAACGACAAGTTCCAGCTCTCGATCGCGATCAAGCTCGCGACCTGGCTCAAGTACAGCGACAAGACGCCGATGGAGCTCAAGGTCACCGCGCCGCCCGACATCAAGTGCGACACGACCACGCTCAAGGGCGACCAGATGAAGCTGACCGACAAGCAGCTGATCGCCACGGTGACTTGTAGCGGCCCGCGCGGCATCTACGAGGCGCGCGGGGAGCTGCGCTTCGGCTACGACGCGCCGGGCGGCGGCACCGGCCTCGGCGCCGAGAGCGCCAAGTGGAAGTTCGAGATCAAGGACTAGCAGTCCTCGTCGTTACCGGTGCCGTGCGGCCTTCGAGCGCGTGACCAGCGCGGCGATGAGCCCGACCACTGCGGCGCACGTCGGCACCAGCGTCCAGCCCACCAGCGAGCCGTGATCGAGCAGCATCCCGCCGATCGGTGGCGCGACCGTCATCGCGAGCGAGTTCAGCGATCCGCTGATGCCGATCGCGACCCCCTGCTCGTGGCGGCCCACGCCCTGCGTGAGCTCGCTCGTGATCACCGGGCGCAGCACGCCGTTGCCGAATGCCGAGATCGTCGCAGCGACGACCAGCAGCGACAGCGTCACCGTGAAGCCGAGCATCACGTACGACACTGCAGCGCACAGGAACCCGGCGATCGCCAGGCGCGGCTCGCCGACTCGCTTGACCAGCCGGCCCAGGATGCCGCCCTGCAGGATGATCCCGAGGAAGCCGGTGTACGCGAACATGAAGCTGACCTCGCGCGAGGTCCACGCGTGGCCATCGGCGGTGGTGAACCGCCGCTCGGCGAACAGCGCGAACCCGCTCATGAAGGCCGAGAACGAGAACGCGAACAGAAAGAACTGCAGGTACAAGGCCCCCAACCCGGGCCGCTTGAAGTACTCGAGGTACGTCGACAGATCGAACACGGCGGGCCGCTTGCCACCCGGCGCGGCGGGCGCCGCCGATGCAGCCGGCGCCGCGGCACCGGGCTCGCCCTCGGGTGCCGCGGGCACACCGGGCTCGAGCAGCGTGAACGTGCAGATCATCGAGCCCGCCGACAGGCACGCGGCGACGACGAACGGCACGTACTCGTGCCCCTTGCCGCCGAGCCAGCCGGCCATCGTCGGCCCGAAGAAGAACCCGATGCCGAACGCGATGCCGATGACGCCGAACGCCTTGGCGCGGTTCTCGGGCTTGGTGTGATCCGAGATGTAGGCCTGCGCGATCGACAGGTTGCCGGCGGTGAGACCGTCGAGCACGCGCCCGAGAAACACCATCCACAGCGCACTCGAGAAGCCGAGCACGAGGAACCCGGCGCACGTCCCGGCCTGGCTGATCAGCAGCAGCCGCCGCCGGCCGTACTGGTCTGACAGCCGGCCGATCACGGGCGTCGAGAACAGCGAGCACAGCGCATACACCGACACCAGCGTGGTCGCGATCAGCGGCGACGCCCCGAAGTGCTCCGCATAGAACGGCAGCAGCGGGTACACGATCGTGAAGCCCAGGACGTCGACCAGGACGACCAGGAAGATCGGCAGCAGCGGGGACCGTCTCACGCGGGCCGCAGAATCGCGAAAACCGGCGAAAACGGGAATCCCGTCGACCGAATTTCTCCGGAACCTGTACCCTTGGTGCGGATGGGGCTTTCACGCAGTGCGGTAACGCTGCTCGCGGTCGCAGCGCTACTCACCGGTTGCTTCGCATACAACAAGCCAGCCAAACGCTGGGCCTACGTCGGCGACAGCGTGCTCGTCCTCGGCGGTGGCGGCGCGATCGCGCTCGACGTGACCAGCAAGGACGAGCCCTGCATGGGCGACAACTGCCCCTACAAGTCACCGATTCATGGCGCGATGATCGCCGGTGTGGTCCTTGTCACCGCCGGCCTGGTCGGCATTTTCTTCAACGCGACCCGAACCAACGTCAAGACGACGCGGTAGCGGCCCAGCTCCACTGCTGGCGATCCCAGGTCCCACAGTCGTCGCTGCGCAGGACGGGGTC
>DATIPJ010000396.1:0-19374 GCA_035472155.1 Kofleriaceae bacterium | reverse complement strand
GCCGAGCGCGGCGTAGATCAGGTGCAGCGCGGCGGTCCCGCTCGCGCAGACGGTGGCGTGCGGCGCGCCGAGCCAGGCGGCGAGCGCGGCCTCGAACCGTGCGACCAGCGGACCGCAGGTGAGCAGAGGTGAGCGCAGCGCCGCCACGACCGCTTCGATGTCGTCGTCGTCGATCGTCTGCCGCCCGTACGGGAACCGCGTCATTCGCAACCGGTGGGTGCGAAGCGCGGGCCAGGCTCGGCGCAGGCGATCCGGTCAGTTAGCACCGGCGCACCGCAAGTCGTCGGCGCGGCTGACGACGGCGTCAGAGCGTCCGCGCGTAGGCGCGAAGCTGATGGGTCGCCACGCGCGCGTCGCCGATCGAGAGCCGGGCCGTATCGAGGACGGCCTGCCACGCGGCCTGGCGCTGCTCCAGCTCGTCGAGCAGCGGCCGCTCATCGTCGGCGACCCGCAGCGGCGGCACGATGCGCGCGAGGGCCGCGGCGCGCTCCGTGAGAACGGTCTCGAACGCGGCGAGCAATTGCTCGACGCTGGAACCCGGGGTGGGTAGCGGCGTAGCTTCGAGCAGCGCTGCGAGGATCTCGCGGGTGCTCGGCTCGCCGCTCATTTGGCGTGCGCCGCGCGGAACGCTTCGCCGAGCTCGCGCATGACGCGCGTGGCCTGGTCGAGCGGCGGCAGGGTCAGGCTCACGCTCGCGGTGACGAGCCGCTCGGTCACGAAGTCATAGAGCGCTGAGAGGTTCTCGCACAGGACCGGTGCTGCGCTCGGATCGAGCGAAGCCTTGAGCTCGACGACGATCTGCAGCGCGTGGTCGAGCATCTGCGCCTTGGTCTTGACGTCCCGGTCCTCGATCGCCTTGCGCGCAGCCGCGATGTCGGCGAGGCAGCGGTCGAACAACCGCTCGAGGATCTGGGTCTTGGGCGCCGATTCGAGATCGACGCGGCGATAGGCATTGGCAGCGCGGGCAAGCATGGGCAATTCCTTAGCCGAGGACGCTGGTGAGGAACGAGCTCTGCGACTTGAGCTTGGTCATCGCAGTCTCGAGGGCGGTGAACTGCGCTTCGAGCTGGGTCTGGAGCTTGTCGGCGCGGTCGTTGATGTGGTCGGCCTGGGTCTGGAGCACGCTGTTGCGATCGGCGAGCCCCTTGGTCTTGATCGCGAAGATGCCGTCTCCCGACCGCGTGTACGAGTCGGCGAGATTGGTCACGGCGGTGGCGAAGCCGCCGGTCGCGAACAGGTTGGTCACCGCGTTGGGGTTGGTGGACAGCACGGTGTTGAGCTTGGCCTCGTCGAGCGTCAACGAGCCGTCCTTGGCACGAACCAGCCCGACACCGCCGACCGTCAGCGCGGCCTCGGGGCCGGCGGAGGCATCGCCGTAGCCGGCGCTCATCACGCTGCCGAGCGCGCCCTGCAGCTGGCGCAGCGTCGAGTCGCCGAACAGCGTGTTGCCGCCCTTCTTGCTGCCGGTGTAGTCGAGCTGCGTGTGGAGCGCCGAGTTGACGGCGTTGTACGCCGTCACCAGCGCCTTGAGCTTGTCGCGCATGCTGCCGGTGTCTTGCGTGACGCTGATCGAGGCATCCGCGTCGGCGAGCGCATGCGGCGAGACCAGGGTCATCGTGAGGCCGTCGATCGCATCGCTGATGACGTTGCTGCCCCGCGTGACCTGGACGCCGTCGATCGTGGCGATCGCGTTCTGCGCGGGGACCTTGATGTTGTCGGGGTTCGACAGGTCCAGCCCGTCGCCCCCGTCGCTGAAAACGGGCGCGGCCGCCGTGCCGGTCGCGGTCGAGGCGACCATGAGCCGGTACGACGTGCCGTCGAACAGCACCGACGCCGAAGCGGTGGCGCCGGAGTTGTTGATCTTGGAAGCGATGTCGGCGAGCGAATCGGTGCTGCCGTACTCGATGGTCTTGGCGGCGTCGCCCACGCCGATCGTCAGGCTGCCGGACCCGAGCACGCCCGCCGCCGACGAGGTGAACTCGCGCGAGGCGGTGATCTGCCCGCGTGCGAGCTGCTTGACGCGAATGTCGTGCACGGTGGCGGCGGCCCCCGATGACGCCGCCACCGTGACGTGAGCGTCGCTCGATGCCGCCGTGCGCGGCTGGAGCTCGCTGGCTTGATCCATCCCGCGGGCGGCCGTGCCGAGTGCAGCCAGCGCCGAAGACAGGCTGCTGACAATGCTCTTCTGAGAGCTGATGTCCGACTGCCGACTCGCAACCACGTCTGCAGGAGCCCGCTCGGCAGCGACCAGCTGTTTGACCAGCGCGGAAGTGTCGAGGCCGCTCGAGAGTCCTGAAAACGTGACTGCGGTCATGGCCGGCTCCTAACCAGTTCGGGACGACGTGGGGCTGACGAGGAGGCTAAGCGAGCGATTAGCGGAGCAGCGACAGTGCCGACTGCGGCAGCTGGTTCGCCTGCGCGAGGACGGCGAGGCCGGCCTGGCTGAGGATCTGCGACTTGGTGAGGTTTGCGCTCTCCTGGGCGACGTCGACGTCGCGGATGCGCGAGTTCGCGGCGGTCAGGTTCTCCTGCGCGACGGCGAGGTTCGACACCGTGACCGTCATGCGGTTCTGGGTCGCACCGACCTTGGCGCGGGCCTGCGACAGCTGCTGGATCGCCTTGTCGAACACGCCGATCGCGAGCTTCGCATTGGCTGCCGTCGACAAGCTGGCCGCCGAGAGGTGGAGCGTGGCCGAGCCGAGCGTCGAGGTCGTGAGCTTGGTGATGCTCATCGAGATCTGGTCGTTGGCGCTGTTCTGGATGCCGATCTGGAAGGTCAGGCCGGCCGAGGCGCTTCCGTCGAGCAGCTTCTGGCCGTTGAAGTCGGTCACCGCGCTGATGCGGTTGATCTCGGTCGAGAGCTGCGTGAACTCGGTCTGGATGTAACCGCGCTCGGTGTCGCCCAGCGTGGCGTTGGCCGACTGCACCGAGAGCTCGCGCATACGGGACACGATGCCCTGGATGTCGCTCATGCTGCCTTCCGCGACCTGCGACATCGAGATGCCGTCGTTCGCGTTGCGCTGCGCCTGCGCGAGGCTGCGGATGTTCGACTTGAGGTTCTCCGAGATACCGAGGCCCGCGGCGTCATCCGACGCCGTGTTGATACGCATACCGGAAGACAGACGACCGACCGAGGCCGCGAGCGCGCTCTGCGTCGAGGTCAGGTTGCGCTGAGCGTTGAGAGAAGCAACGTTGGTCAATACGGAGATGGTCATGGTGGCTATTCCTGCGGTTCCGGGCTTTTTGCTTTACGAGACGTTTTGTGCGTCCCACTGATGTTGTTCGCCCGGTTCGGTGGTCGTGATAGGGCTCGAATCTTTTGCGATCAGGTCGACGGGGCCAGCGCCGCGATGATGTGCTGGGTGACCGCGCGCGAAACCTCGAGCGATTGCGTTGCCTTGGCGAGCTCGCTCGCGGTCCCGACGGCGTCGGCCTCGACAAAGCGCGAGATCGCCTGCTGCATGTTCTCCTCGAGCGGGCCGCGTGCGGCGGTCGCTTGATCGAGGAAGGCCATCGCGCCGCCGGTGTGGCTGCGCACGGTGGAGATCTGCTTGGTCGCGGTGTCGAGGTCGGAGAGCGACGCCAGCAAGGTCGGCATGTCGTTGGTCGACAGCGCAGTGGCCACACGGTCGAGCAGCGGCAGGACATCGACGCCGTTGGCTGCCGTGAGGTCCGTGCCGGCGATGGTGACGCCGGCCGTGAGGCTGGTGTCGCTCGGCACGGCGCGCACGGTGGCGTCGCCGGTGTAGGCGCCGCTGGCATCGAACGGCGCGGTCAGCGAGTTGGTGCCGGCGAGCAGGAACTCGCCGTCGCGGCCGCGGACATTGGCGCTGTCCAGAGCGCTGAGGAACAGGCCGCGCACCTGGTCGCCGAGCGCAGCGCGGTTGTTCGCGTTGTAGGTGTCCGACGACCCCTGCACCGCGAGGGTGCGGATCTGCGACACGACATCGCCGATCGACGCGAGCGCGTTGTCGGTGACCTGCAGGCGATCGCGGCTCTCGGTGACGGCGGCGCCGGTGCCCTCGCTGAGCGCCTTGTGCATCTTGGTGCGCTGCGCGGCGAGCCAGGCGGCCGGGTCATCGGACGGGGTGGTGACCCGCATGCCCGACGAGACTTGCGCCGAGACCTCGGCGACCTGCGACTGATTCTTGGTGGTGGAAGCGGCCGCGAGATCGATCAGGCGGTTTCCGGTGATGCGCATGGACGTGCCTCTGCGCTGGGGCGTTACAACCGATCGATCAGCGACCCCAGCATGCCGTCAATCGTCGAGACGAACTTCGCCATCGCGGTCGAGGCGTGCTCGAAGCGGGCGAGGTTGGTGAGCTCTTCCTGCGTGTCGACACCCGCGAGCGAATCGCGCAGCCCTGCGAGGTGCCCGGACACGATGCCATCGCGCGTGGCAGAGGCCTTGGCGTCGGCACCTGCGAGCGCGACGCCCGACACGATGTCGATCGCGGCGTCGCCGAGCGTGCGCGTGCCGCCCGAGGCGACGTTCTGGCTGCCGACCGCGAACAGCGCGAGCGCGCCGCGGTTGTCGCCGGGGCCCGCGCCGGTCGCGCCGAGCGCGAGCAGCTTGGAGTCGGCGGCGAGCGCGGGGTCGACCGCGATCGCGGACGCCGCGCCGGCGACGCTTGCGAGCGGCGTGAACATCGGGCGGCCGGTGCCACCGTCGAGGCCGGCGTTCGCGGTGTGCACCGCGTTCATGCTCGACGTCACGTCGAACGCCATCTGATCGAGCTGGCCCGAGACCTGGGCGACCGTCTGATCGCGGAACCGGAGGTTCGCGCCGACCGTGCCGCCGCCGATCGTGGCGGTGACGTCGCGCCGGCTCCCGCCGTCGACGACCTCGAGCCGGGCGACGCCGGTGGACGGATCGGGCGTCGCGGTGAGCGCGGCCGCGCGGTTGCCGTCGACGAGGACCGCGCCGCCGTCGAGCACGAACCGCATCTGGCCGTCGCGGTCGACGCGGGCCTGGCCGCCGACCAGGTTGCCGAGCTGCTTGGCGATCTGATCGCGGTGATCGCGCGCGGTCGGATCGCTCGACTTGGCGACCGCCGCGTTGGCCGCGGCGAGCTGCTTGGCGAGCGAGGTCGCCGAGGTCGCGCCGTCACGGATCCGGGCGTCGGCCTCCTTGCGCGCGACGGCGACATCGGAGGCGCGGCGCTGGATGCCGGCCACGAGATCGCGCGCGGCGGCGACCACGGCATCGCGCGACGCCGAATCGGTCGGCGCCGCAGACGCCTGGCTGATGCGCGAGAACAGCGCACCGACCTGCTCGTCGATCGTCGCGCCGCCGCTGGCGAGCCCGCCCTCGAGCTCGGCCAGCGCGTCGGCGAACGCCTGGGACATCGCGAGCGACCCCGCGGCGGTCTGGATCTGACCGCTCAACAGGTTGCTCTCGAATCGCTGGGGGCTCCCACTGCGTACTCCGCCGACCAGCGGCGCAGCTTCGAGCGATTCGAAGTCGGCGCGCTGTCGCGAGTACCCCTCGGTGTTCGCGTTCGCGACGTTGTTGGTCGCGACCGAGATACCGGTGTTCTGCGCCGAGATGGCGGCAGAGCCGAGGGAGAGCAGGGAGAGCAGATCCGACATCAGTAGGTTGCCCTGATCGTCAGCAGGGGTTGCAGCGTCGTCGGGCGCGCGCGGCGGTCGTAGCCCGCGCCCGATTCGTACCCGAGCATGGCGCGCACGGCCTCGGTCGCGGCGCTGGCGAGCAGCGCGTTGGCGTGGGCCTCGACGCGAAGCGCGGCGAACAGCTCGCGCATCGCCGGCATGTCTGCCACCGGCGCGGCGTCCCGGGCTTCCCCGAGGCGCTCCGCGAGGTGCTGCTTGTGCACAGCCAGGTACGTCAGGCGCGCGTGGTCGAGCGCGCCGATCGCACGCCGCTCCTCGGCAAACGTCTCGCGAAGCTCTTCACCGAGCTCGCGGAGGTTGTCGAGCCAGCGGTCGGTCGATCTCATGACCGCCCCGCGCGTAACACATCATCGTCGACGATGCGGGACGCGAGCACATCGAGGTCGACCGGATAGTCGCCCTTGTCGAGCATCGCGCGGATCGTCTGGAGCCGCGACGTGGTGGTGGCAGACGACGAGCTCGTCTCGGAGGAGGCGGCGAGGCCGGCGGTGGAGAGCTTGACCACCGAAGCATCACCGGACGTGGTGTCAGCCGTCTTGACGGCAGACGGTTGCGCCTCGCGGGGCTCGCGGGCGATCGGTTGAATGGCGACTTTGTTGTCGATACGCATGACTCAGTCCTCAGTTCATCGGGTCGTCCGGACCAGAGAACTGTTTAGCGGCAGCAGTGGCGCGGGATCGATCGCCTTGCCGTCATGTCGGACCTCGAAGTGCAAGTGAGGGCCGGTCGAGTACCCAGTGCTACCCACCTTGCCAAGGCCCGACCCCGCTTCGACGCGGTCGCCGACCTTGACATCGACGGAGCTCAAGTGCGCGTAACGAGTCTCGAATCCATTGTCATGACGCAGCGTGACGAGGTTGCCATACGTGCCTGCAGGACCTGCGTGAACGACGGTGCCGCCGGCAGCTGCAGCAACCGGCGTGCCGGTCGTGGCGGCCAGGTCGAAGCCGGGGTGATTGATCATCTCGCCCCCATGCATCGGGTCGGCTCGTAAGCCATATCCTGAGCTGGGCCGGCCGGCGACCGGGAGGATGAAGTGGGGCGCGCCCGCGAGCGATGGATCGTGGAGCGCGGCGACCGCGGCCGGTTGGGCCCGGGTCGCATCGAGCGGCGCATTTCCGATCGGCGTCGCGGGCGCACCGGCGATCTCGTTCGCCTTGTCGAGCTGGCGCGCGAACATCTGCGTCATCCCGACGCCGCCGGCGGCCGTCATCTTGTCGGCGATCGCCTCGTCGAGCATCGACTTGAACGTGTCGCCGGCGAACCCGCCGTCGAGCATGCCGCCGCCCTGCGGGCGGGCCTCGGTGAGCATCTGGCGCAGGAAGAACGACTCGAGCTGCTTGGCGGCGACCTGCGCATCCTTGGCGGTGGGCTTGGCCTGCGGATCGCGCGCGGCGTGCGCGAGCTGGCCTGCGGCGGGCGCGACGCCATCGGCCTTCACAGCGTCTCCAGCTCAGCGCGCAGCGCGCCCGCGGCCTTGAGCGCGCGCAGGATCGACACCAGATCGCGCGGCTTGGCGCCGAGCGACGCGAGCGCCGCGGCGACGTCGCCGACGGTGGCCGACTTCTTCACCATGCGGAGCGGGCCCTCGGCCTCCTCGACCTTGACCTGGGTGTGCGGGACGATCTTGGTGGCACCGCGCCCGAGCGGTCCGGGCTGCGACGCGGCCGGTGTCTCCTCGATCTCGACGGTGAGCGCGCCAAACGTGATCGCCGCGGTGCGCAGCGCGACCGCCTCGCCGATGACGATCGTCCCGGTCTTCTCGTCGACGATGACCTTCGCCTTGAGGTCGGGGTCGACCTCGATCGCCTCGAGGCGCGCGATCATCTGCGGCACCTGGCCGCGCGCGCTGGGCGGGACGCCGACGACGACGGTCGCCGCGTCGTTCATCCGCGCCGCGTTGGGGCCGAGCACGGCGGCGATCGCATCGCGCATCCGGGTCGCGGTCGTGAAGTCGGGCTGGTTGAGCACGAGCACGATCTCGCGCTCGGGCATGACCGTCGGCGCACTGGCCTCGACGGTGGCGCCGCCGGGCAGCCGGCCGACCGTGGTGTGGTTCTTCTTCGCGCTCGAGCCGGTGGCGCCCTCGGCGACGAAGCCGCCGACCGACAGCGCGCCCTGCGCGATCGCCCAGGTCCGCTCGTCGGGGCCCTTGAGCGGTGCCGCGAGCAGCGTGCCGCCGGCCAGGCTCTTGGCGCCTCCGACCGACGACAGCGTGACATCGAACGTCATCCCGGGCTTGGCGAACGCCGGCAGCTCGGCGGTCAGCATCACCGCGGCGACGTTCTTGCCCTTGAGCTCGCTCGGATCGATCGTGATGCCGAGTCGCTTGAGCATCTTGGTGAGCGCGCCCTTGACGACCGGCGAGCGGGCGTCGTCGCCGGTGCCGTCGAGGCCGACCACCAGGCCGAAGCCGGTCAGGTGGTTGTCGCGCACGCCGGCGATCGTGGTGAGGTCCTTGATGCGGTCGGCGTGGGCGGCGGGCGCGGCGAGCGCGAAGGCGAGGGCGGCGAGAGCGTGGAGGCGATGTGCGCGCATGGAATCTCCTAGAACGGCCACAGCTTCGACAGCGCCCGGGCCAGCCAGCCGCGGCGCTGGGTGTCGCTGAGGTCGCCGCGGCCGGTGTACTCGATCTCGGCCTCGGCGATCCGCGACGACGGCACCGAGTCGTCCTCGGCGATGTCGACCCGGCGCACGATGCCGCTGACATAGATGTGGTGCTCCTCGGCGCCGACCATCACGACCTTGGTGCCCTCGACGAACAGGTCGCCGCTCGGCATGATCTGGGCGACGCGGACCGGCAGGGTCGCGGTCACCGTGCCCTCGCGCTTGACCGCGCCGGTGCCGGTGAACTTCTGGTCGGTGGTCGACGACAGGAGCTTGGCCGGATCGACGTCGGGGTACTTGGCCTTGATCGCGCCGAGCAGCCCGACCGCGGCGGGCAGCCCGTAGGTCGTCGCGTCGGACTTGTTGAGCGTGGTGTCGGCGTTGTGGCTCGCGACGTCCTTCTCGTCGATCTTGACCACGAGGATGTCGCCGACCCGGCTCGCGCTGTGGTCCTCGAACAGGCCGGGGGTGCCCTCGGCGTAGAGGCTGCCGCCGGTCGGCTTGGAGCGCGTGCCGTACTCGCCAGCGTCGAGCTTGCGGTGCTTGGCGTGGTAGGGCGCGATGTGCGAGGCGCAGCCGAGGGCGCCGAGCGCGAGGCCCGCGGCGGCGAGCGCGCCGAGCGATGAGCGAATCGAGCGGAGCCCGGGGTGACCCGCCGGAGGCGCGGTCGGCCCGGAACAGCGGAGCGAGAGACGCTCGGAAGACAATGACCGGTGCATCATGGGTTCTCTCCGACGAGGAGCGTCGCCGGGGCGGCGAGCCTGCCGTGAACGACGGTGCGGGTGGCGGCCAGGCGCGCGGTGGCGAACTCGCCGGGGCGAGCCGACATCTCGAGCGTGCCGGTGCCACGGATGTGGACCGCGCCGCGGCGAACATCGACCGCGACCTGGGTGCCGCGCGGCAGCGGCGCGGGAAGCGCGACCTCGCGCGCGGCGATCGGCGCGCCGGCGGCGATCGGCGCGTTGACCGTGGCACCGATGACGGTGGCCGGCGCGGCGACCGCCATGTCGGCGACCGCGCGGCGCTCGACCGCGACATCATCGCCGGTGATGACGTCGCCCGGGGCGAGGTCGCGCTGGGCGACCGCGACCTCGGTGAGCGCGGCGATCGCGACCTGGACCCACGAGGTCTTGCCGCGCACGGTGAGCTTGACGCTCGCGCGACCCGCGCGCAGCACGGGCGGCGGCTCGATCGCGACCTTGGCCGGATCGATGTCGAGCGCGGCCAGGTTGGCCGGCAGGTAGACCTTGGCGACGTCGAGCCCGGGCGGGATCGACGGGGCGAGCTTGGCGCGCACGACAGCGTCGATCGGGTCGGCGTAGACCCGGCCGGCGAGCACGGACAGCAGCGCCAGCACCGCGACGAGGATCGCGATCGCCAGGGAGCGGCCGTCGTGCAGCGTGTTCGCGCGGTCCTTCATCGCAGCTGCGCCGTCTGGCCGAGCATCTCGTCGGCCGCCTTGATCACGCGCGAGTTGATCTCGTACGCGCGCTGGCCGGTGATGAGGTCGATCATCTCCTCGACCACGTTGACGTTGGACACCTCGAGCATGCCCTGGCGGATCGCGCCCGCGCCGCCCTCGCCCGGCGCGCCGAGCACCGCGGTGCCCGAGGCCGAGGTCTCGCGGAACAGCGTGCCGCCCTGCGCCGCCAGACCCGACGGGTTGGCGAACATCGCGAGCTGCAGCTTGCCGAGCTCGACCGGCTGCGTGCTGGTCGGGATCGTCGCCGAGATCGTGCCGTCGGCCGCGATCGACACCGACTGCGCGTCGGGCGGCACGGTGATGTCGCCGGCGATCGAGAACCCGTCGGCGTTGACCAGGCGGCCCTCGGCGTTGAGGTGGAGCGCGCCATTGCGCGTGTAGGCGGTCTCGCCCGTCGGCAGCGTCACCGGCAGAAAGCCGTGGCCCTCGATCGCGATGTCGAGCGGGTTGTTGGTGTTGTGCAGCTCGCCCTGGCCGTTCTCGCGCGCCGTCGACACCAGGCGGGTGCCGAGGCCGATCTCGGTCGCGGTCGGGGCGTTGGCGCCGGTGCCGGTCGGTGCGCCGGCCGCGCGCAGGTTCTGATAGATGAGGTCGGCGAACTCGGCGCGGCCCTTCTTGAAGCCGTTGGTCGAGACGTTCGCGATGTTGTTCGCGGTGACATCGAGCTTGGTCTGCTGGGCTTCCATTCCGGAAGCAGCGGTTGCGAGCGAGCGAAACATGTCGGTCTCCTTGCCTCTGACTTACTTGGGGGCGCCGAGCTCGCGCGCCGCGCGGCTCTCGATGTCGTGATAGTTCTGGATCATCCGCATCAGCGATTCGTAGGTGCGCGAGACCTTCACGAGGTCGACGACGCCGCGCACGACGTTGACGTTGGACGACTCGAGCATCCCGGAGCGGACCTTGGGCGCGTCGCCGGCGGCGGGCCGGCCGGTCGCCGAGAACAGCGTGCCGCCCTCGCGCTTCATCTGGTTGGGCGTGAAGCGCACGAGCTCCAGCTTGCCCAGCTCGTTGCCGCCGGCGCTGACCGTGCCGTCGGCCGCGATCGCGATGTCGCCGGCGTCGGGCGGGATGTTGATCGGCTTTCCGCCCTGGCCACGGACGGCGAAGCCCTCCGAGGTCACCAGGTTGCGGGCCTGGTCGAGCTCGAAGTTGCCGGCGCGGGTGTAGCGCGGGCCGTTGGGCGTCTGCACGCCGAAGTAGCCGTCGCCCTCGAGCGCGAGGTCGAGCGGGTTCTCGGTCGGGGTCAGCGCGCCGGCCTGGCTGTCGACGCGCGCCATCCCGGCGCCGACGCTCGCCACGTCCGGTGACCGGGCCTGGGTCAGCGCCTCGCGGAACGTCACGCGGTCGCCGTGAAAGCCGGCGGTCGATGCGTTCGCGATGTTGTTCGCGGTCGCATCGAGCGCGTTGGACTGGGCCACCGCGCCGGCGGTCGCGACGTAGATGCCGCTGCTCACGAGCGCGCCTCGACCGGCACCGGCGCCGTGCCCTGAGCCGGCACCGCGCTCTCGATCTCGGCGCGCAGCCGCGAGATCGCGCGGCCGTGCAGCTGGCACACGCGCGACGTGGTCACGCCGAGCACCTGCGCGATCTCGTGATACGTGAGCTCCTCGTTGTAGTAGAGGCCGAGCACGAGCAGGTCGCGCTGGTCGAGCCTGGGCAGCGCGCTGCGCACGCGCGACAGCGCCTGCTGGCGGGCGGCGCCGGCCTCGGGCGAGCTGTCGTCGGACGCGAGCGCCGCCTGGGTGTCGTCGTCGTGGTCGAGCGCGCCGACCGTGACGTGGACCAGGTGCTCGAGGTCGGTGCGATAGGCCTCGACCGTGACGCCGAGCGCGGACGCGACCTCCTCGTCGGACGGGCTCTTGCCGGTCTTCTTCTCGAGCTCCTGGATCGTCGCGCCGATCTTGCGCGCCATCTGGCGGGCGCGGCGCGGCATGATGTCGCCGCGGCGGAGCTCGTCGAGCACGGCGCCGCGGATCCGCTTCTCGGCGAAGGCGAGGAACGGCTCGTTGCGGTTGGCATCGTAGCGCTCGGCGGCCTCGGTGAGGCCGAGCAGGCCGGCCGCGACGAGATCCTCGCGCGCGATCCACTCGGGGCAGCGGCGCGCCATGCGCATCGAGATCCGCCGGGCGATCTCGATGTGCTCCGAGATCAGACGATCGCGCTCCGCGGTCGAGCGCTTGAGCTGTGCTGCATATGCCTTCATCGAGACTCTCCTTGCACGCGGGCTGTGCGCCACCACGTCGACGCCGAGGACGGCGCGAGCGACGACAGGACGCGGGTCAACTGGCGAATCGCACGAGCCGCCGGGGCGTCGGGCGCATGGATCATGAGCGGCACGCCGTACTGCGCGGCCTCCGCGACGTGGGGGTCGGCGGGGACCGGCGGCAGCGCGGTGATCTCGAGATCGAGGAACCGGGCGACCAGCGCGCCGAGCCGGGCGGTGAGCTCGCTGGCCTGCGCCCGCGAGGTGACCCGGTTGGGCAGGATGTACGCGTGGCGGACGTCCTGCTGGGTGGCGAGCGTCTTGAGGCATGCGTAGGCGTCCGCCATCGAGAGCGGCTCGGGGTTGACGACGACGATGGCGTCGGCGGTCGCGCTGGCGAACGTGGTCTGCGCCTGGCCGATGCCGGCGGCGACGTCGACGACCAGGGTGTCGAACCGCTCGGACAGCGAGCTGACGAGGTCGAGGATGCGGCGCTGCGCGGTGGGCCCGATCGTCGAGAGCAGGTAGCTGCCGTTGAGCGCGGGCAACAGGTCGATGCCGTGCGCCGAGATCAGGACCTCGTCGATCGGCGTGCCGCTGAGCGCATCGAGCAGGCTCTTGTCGGGCGCCACCCCGAGCAGGAGATTCAAGTCCGCCATGCCGAGGTCGGTGTCGACCATCAGCGTGCGGGCGCCGAGCTGGGAGTAGGCGATCGCGAGGTTGAGCGCGATGGTGCTCTTGCCGACGCCGCCCTTGCCGCCGCTGACCGCGATGGCGCGGCGCGGAACGGACGATGTGGCCTTCTGGGGGCCGCCCTGGATGACACGCAATGTCGCTGCTTGATCCGTCATGAATGCTCAGGCAGCCCGGTGGCTGCGGTTACGGGTGTCGTTGGGGCCGAAGCCGGCGCTTGCGAGCTCGAGCACGCGCGCCGATGTGGGTTGCTCGATGTCCTCGGGAACTGCCTGGCCGGTGGTGATCCACGTGATCGGCAACCGGGTGCGCGCAGGGGCGAGCGCGAGCTCGGGAACGTGCTCGTACTCGTCGATCTTGGTGAACAGCAGGCGGGTCGGTGCGAGGGCGCTGTAGCGCTGGACCAGCTCGTCGATCTGGGCCGCGGTGGCGCCGGCCGGGATGACCAGGTGGACCTCGATGTCGAGGCCGTCGATGTGGAGCGCGAGCTCGTCGATCGCGGCGCGGTCGCGCGGGCTCTTGCCGGCGGTGTCGATCAGCGTGAGCTCATGGCTCGGATCGATCAGGTCGGCGAGCTGCGCGGGATTCTCGGCGACCTGGAGCGGGACGCCGATCAGGTCGGTGAAGGTGCGGATCTGCTCGATGCCGCCGACGCGGTAGTTGTCGAGCGTGATCACGCCGACGCGGCGGTTATCGATCAGCGCGGCGCGCGCGGCGAGCTTGGCGATCGTGGTGGTCTTGCCGACACCGGTGGGTCCGACGAGCATGAGGATGTGGCCGGTGCTCGAGGCCGTGAGCGGACCGTCGTGGCCATGCGTGGCGGCGCGGGTGCGAGCGGGGGCGGGGGCGGGGGCAGGCGCGGCGGGTGCCGGCGCTGCGGCGGCAGGCGCGGGCGCCGCGGTCTCGTAGTGGGTGATCGCGCGACGGCGAGCCGGCTCGGCGGCGGGTGCGTTCATCGGCGTGTTGGAGCGATGGAGATCCTCGACGAGCTTTCGCAGCGCGGTGACCTCGGCGCGGAGCTCGTTGCTGCTGCGGCTGTCGCCCGTGCTGCGCACGAGCGCGCGGAGCGACCGCAGCTCGCTGCGCAGTGGCCCGATCTGCTTCTCGAGCTCCTGCGCGGTCTGCGCGGCCTGTGCCTGCGGCATCTGCGCCGGGCCACCGCCCGATGGGCCGTCGAACGTCGGCGGCGGGGCCGGCGCCACGTCGTCGGTGTCGATCGCGGCCGAGATCTCGATCGCGGTGCCGAGCAGCCCGCGGCGAACCTGCCGGGTCGAGATGATGACTGCTTGATCGCCAAGCTCCGCCTTCACCTTGGCGATCGCGTCGCGCATCGTGGTGCCTTCGAACTTCCGGACCCTCATGCAGACTCCTGCGCGGAGATCACTCCGCGGGTGACAAACGGGATGCTCGGGTCGACCTCGCGGTAGCTCATGACCGAGAGGCCGGGGATGTGGCGGGCGGCGATGCCGGCGACCGTGCGCCGGAGATCAGGGGCGACGATGAGCAGCGGCGGCTCGTCGCGCATCGCGAGGTCGCGCGCGCGGGCCGCGATGTCCTCGGTCAGCTTGCTGATCGCGCGGGCCTGGCGGCCGCTGCCGTCGCGCAGCAGCGACTCGGCGCGCGGGTCGAGCACGAGCGGGCGCAGCGTGCCGTCACCCGAGAGCTGCGCGCGGGTCAGGCGGCGCGCCAGGCGCTGGCGCACCATCTCGGTGAGGTCGTCGGTGCTCTTGGTGGCGCCGGCGTGGTCGGCGAGGGTCTCGAGGATCGTGCGCATGTCGCGCACCGAGACGCCCTCGCGGAGCAGGTTGCGCAGGACCTGCATCACCGCGCCCATCGAGAGCAGGTGCGGGATCAGCTCCTCGACGACCTTGGCGTTGTGCTTGCCGGCGATGTCGAGCAGCTCCTGGGCCTCGCGGCGGCCGAGCAGCTCGTGCGCGTTGCGGCGAAGCAGCTCGGTGAGGTGGGTCGCGATCACCGCGGCGGCGTCGACGACGGTGGCGCCCGCGGCCTCGGCGCGCGCGCGGTCGCTGGTGAGCAGCCACTTGGCGGGCAGGCCGAACGTCGGCTCGGTGGTCGCCTCGCCGTGCAGGTGCTTGAGCGCCGTGCCGGTCGGGTCGATCGCGAGCACGCGGTGGACCTGGACCTCGGCCTCGGCGATGACGACGCCCGAGAGCAGCACGCGGTACGCGCCCGGCCGCATGCGCAGGTCGTCGCGGATGTGGAGCGGAGGAACGATGATGCCGAGCTCGAGCGCGAGCTGCTTGCGCAGCGAGGCCACGCGGGTGAGCAGCTCGCCGCCGCGGGCCGCGTCGACCATGCCGAGCAGGTCGAGGCCGACCTCGAGCCCGAGCAGCTCGACGGGGAGCGCGGCCTCGAGCTCGCCGCGGTGGGCCTTCTCGTCGTGGCGAGCCGGCTCGGCGGCGCGCGCCGGGGCACGGGTCTCGCCGGGCTTGTCGGCCGCCGCGGCGCCGCCCTCGGTGGCGCGGCTCGCCGCCCAGGTCGCGAGGCCGCCGAGGCCGAGGAACAGGAGGTGCGGCATGCCGGGGAGCAGGCCGATCACGCCGAGCGTGACGCCGGTGACCTGCAGCGGGCGCTTGCGGGCGAGCAGCTGGCCGGCCAGCGCGCGGCCGAGCTCGGGGTCCTCGCCGCGGGTCGTGAGCAGCGCGGCGCCGGTCGACACCAGCAGCGCGGGGATCTGGGCGACCAGACCGTCACCGATCGACAGCACGGTGTAGGTCTGCGCGGCGTCGCCGATCGCCATCGACTTCTGCGCGACGCCGATGATGATGCCGCCGATCACGTTGACCGCGAGCACGAGCAGGCCGGCGATCGCGTCGCCGCGCACGAACTTCGAGGCGCCGTCCATCGCGCCGTGGAAGTCGGCCTCGCGCTGGATCGCCTTGCGGCGCTCGCGGGCCTCCTTCTCGTTGATGAGCCCGGCGCCCAGATCGGCGTCGATCGCCATCTGCTTGCCGGGCATCGAGTCGAGGGTGAAGCGCGCGGAGACCTCGGAGATGCGCTCGGCGCCCTTGGTGATCACCACGAAGTTGACGATCACGAGGATCAGGAACACGACCGCGCCGACGACGAAGTTGCCGCGGATCACGAACTCGCCGAACGCGGCGATCACCGCGCCGGCGGCGTGCGAGTCGTTGCCGGTCAGGATGAGCCGGGTCGATGCGACGTTGAGCGCGAGCCGGAACAGCGTCACGAACAACAGCAGCGAGGGGAACGAGCTGAACTCGGTCGGCCGCTCGACGTAGAACGCGACCAGGAAGGTCAGCGCGGCGAGGCACAGCGAGACGCCGATCAAGAGGTCGAACACCACCGTGGGCACCGGCGCCATCGCGACACCGAGCACGCCGAGCAGCGCGATCGCCATCGTCCACTGGCCGCGGGCGGCGGGCCGGGCGCTCACGCGTTACCCCGGCGGATGCGGTACACGTACGCGAGCACCTCGGCGACCGCGCGGTACAGGTTGGTCGGAACGGTGCGGCCCTCCTTGACGTGCTTGTAGAGCGCGCGGGCCAGCGGCGGGCGGCTCAGCACCGGCACGCTCTTGCTGCGCGCGATCTCGCGGATCTTCTCGGCCTGCTCGTCGACGCCCTTGGCGACCACGACCGGCGCGGCGTCGGTGCGCTCGTTGTAGCGCAGCGCCACCGCGTAGTGCGTCGGGTTGACGACGACCACATCGGCGCTCGCGACCGCCTGCGCGATGCGCCGCTTGGCGAGCTCGCGCATCTTGGCCTTGCGGCGGCCGCGGACCATCGGGTCGCCCTCCTGCTCGCGGTGCTCGCGCTTGACCTCGTCGGGCGTCATCTTCATCTGCTCGGCGATCCGCCGGCGCGCGAGGAAGTAATCGACGGCCGCCAGCACGGCGAGCACGCCGAGCACCAGCCACATCGTGCGGCGGATCAAGCCCCAGCCGAGCTCGCCCAGGCCGCCGGCCTCGAGCGCGTGGCTCACCACATGGTGGCGGAGCGCCATCACGACGATCACGCCCACCAGCACCAGCTTGGCCACCGCGGCGCCCGAGCGGCGCGCCATCCCCATCGGCCCGAACGTGTTGGGCAGGTTCGCGATCGGCGACATCCGGCCGAAGTCGAAGCCCGGCATCTTGAACGCCGGCGGCCAGCCGAGCTGGCCGAGCATCGCGATCAGCGCGCCGACCGCGGCGCCGATCATCGCGGGGCTCGCTGCGACCAGAAATCCACGCAGCGTCGCCGCCGGCATCCCGGCCGCGTCGACCCCATCGCTCGCGAGCGCGGCAGTCCGCGTCAAATCGAGCAGCGCGGCGCCCGCCGTCCCCGAGCACGCGACCAGCCCGATGAAGCCACCCGCCAGCGTCGCCGTCGACACCATGTCGCGCGACAGCGCGATATCACCGCGCTTGCGAAACTCGCGGACGCGCTTCGGTGTCGCCTTCTGTGTGCGCTGCGGATCGGCCACGGTCGAAGCCCGCTCGTGCAACGCACAGGCCCAGGGCAACTCCGCACGCGCCCTCGAAAGTCACGCGCCCTCCATCGTTCGTGTCGGCGGCGTTGACAGGTAGCGGCCGGGTAGCGGGCGCTGCTTCCCCTGACATCCTCGGGCGTTCCCGCAGCGCGCTCGATCCTCGCTTCGACCTCTCTCCACGATGTTCAAGCGGCGATGTGCGCGCGCCTCGACCACCGCTTCGCGCGCACCGATCGCAGGCGCGATCTCACGTCAGGACCGGAGAATGGGCTCGAGCTCGACCAACGGCCCGCACGGCAGTGCTTCTAGGGCTCGAGGACGTCGATCGCGGCGCGCGCGGTGTCGGTGGCGCCGGCGACCATGTGCGCCGCGGTACCGAGCAGGACCAGGCCGCCGAGGATGAGCACGGCAGAGAGGGCGATGGAGAAGACGTTGACCGCGGGCGCCGCGCGGTTCATGACGGCGAGCGCGAGGTTGCCGACGAACGCGGCGAGCAGGATCGGACCGGCGAGGGCGAGGCCGTGGCCGAAGGCGGCCGCGGCGTGGTGGACAAAGGCCGGGCCGAGGGAGGCGAGCTGCGAGAGCTCGGCCGGCGAGCCGCCGGCGCTGCGGACGATGGCCTCGAGGCCGCCCGCGGCGAGGAAGGCGAGGGTACCCATGGTCGCGGTCAGGGTGCGCAGCACGCCGGCGGATTCGCCCGCGTGCATGTCGTACTGCGCGGCGAAGCCCAGGCCCAGCGAGAGGCCCATGAGCTGGCCTGCGATCGCGATCCGCGACAGGACGGTGCGCGCGGTCAAGCCGGTGATCAGGCCGATGGCGAGCTCCGCGGTCGCGACCAGCGGCAGCGCCGAGAATGCGACCGGCGCGCGGCTAGGTCCGATCACGGCGGTGACCATGAGGACGAAGACCAGGCGCGCGCGCATCGAGACGCCCTGGTCGCCGACGACCGGCGCGGTCGCGGCCAGGCCGCCGACGCGGGCCAGCGTCGCGATCACGGCCCCGATCTCGGGCTCGGTCAGGGTCATTGCCGGAGCGGGGTCGAGGCCGCGACGTCGGCGGCGAGGTCGGCCGATGGCTCGGTCTGCGCGGTGAACGCCGCGGTCGTGAACCGCCCCAGCTTGTCGAGCATCCAGTGGCCGGCGAGCGCGATCACGAGCAGCGCGGCGGCGAGCTTGGGCACGAAGGTCAGGATGGTCTCCTGCAGCTGGGTCGCGGTCTGGACCACCGCGACGGCGAGGCCGACGACGAGGCCGGCGATCAGGAACGGCGCCGAGACCGCGATGACGACGGTGAGCGCGTTGCGCCAGAGGTCGAGCAGCGCGTCGGTGCTCACGACATCGCTCCGCGCATCAGCGACTGCACGACGAGGTGCCAGCCGTCGATCATCACGAACACGAGCAGCTTGATCGGCAGCGCGATGACCTGCGGCGGCACCATGACCATGCCGAGCGAGGTCAGGATGGTGGCCGCGACGAGGTCGATCACGAGGAACGGCAGGAGGATCGTCAGGCCGATCTTGAACGCCAGGCGGAGCTCCGAGAGGATGAACGCCGGGATCGCGATCTTGAGCGGCACGTCATCGATCGTCGTCGGGCGCGGCGAGGTCGACACCTCGTAGAACAGGGTCAGGTCGGCCTCGGTGGTGTGGTGGACGAGGAACGCACGCAGCGGCGGCGTGGCGGCCTCGAACGCCTGCTTCTCGTCGATCTGGCCGGCGAGGTACGCGCGGCCGGCGCGGTCGTAGATCTCGGTCGCGACCGGGGCGGACACGAACACCGACATGAACAGCGCGAGTCCGACGAGGACCTGGTTGGGCGGCGCCGCCGGCGTGCCGATGCCGGTGCGCACGAAGCCGAGCACGACGATGAAGCGGACGAAGCAGGTGCAGGACAGGACGATCGCCGGCAACAGCGTCACCAGCGTCAGCATCACCACCATGCCGACGGCGCCGAGCGAGCCGTGCGAGCCGGCGGTGGGGGCCGCACCGGCCGCGGCGGCGACCGGATCGATCGCAGCAGGGGCGGCGGCTGCGGCGGCCGCGAGTGCGCTGATCATCGACGAGCTCCGGTCGCCGCGAGGATCTCCTTGGCCCACAGCTCGTCGGCGGCCACGTCGCCGCTCGCGATCTCGTCGGGCAGCACGGCCGCCATCTGGCCGGTGCGGCCGCGCAGGCGCAGGATGCCCGACACGGCCGGGCTCATCGGCTTCTCGACGACGCCGGACCCCGCCATCGAGACCGCCGGGAACTCGCTGGTCACGCGGCGCGGCAGCGCGATCGGCTGGTTGAACACCGAGCGCG
>DATIPJ010000395.1:0-4391 GCA_035472155.1 Kofleriaceae bacterium | reverse complement strand
GACGCTGACCGCCCAGAGGTCGGCGCGCGCATCGACCGCGCTGGCATCGGCGAGCTGCTCGGGCGGCATGTACTCGATCGTCCCGAGCAGCACGCCCGCGGCGGTGCGCGGCAGCACCGAGCGCGACCCGGCGAGCACCTTGGTGATGCCGAAGTCGAGCAGCTTGACCGACGCATCGGGCTCGACGAGGAACACGTTCTCGGGCTTGACGTCGCGATGCACGATGCCCCGGGCATGGGCGGCGGCGAGCACGTCGAGCAGCTCCATGCCGATGCGGCGCACCGAGGGCGCCCCGACCCCGCGCATGATCTCGTGGCGCAGCGAGCGACCCGCGAGCAGCTCCATCACCAGGTAGAGCTCGCCCTCGGGGGTCTTGCCCGCGTCGAGCGTCCTGACCACGCTGCGATGCCCGATCGTCTCGGGCATGCGCGCCTCGGCGAGGAAGCGGCCCTCGATCTCGGCGTCGAGGCCGAGGTCGCTGCGCACCATCTTGACCGCGACGCGCGCGCCCGTGAACTTGTGACGGGCGGCGAGGACAACGCCCATTCCACCGCGCCCCACGAGTGCCTCGACGACGTACCGGCCGTCGATGACACGTCCGACCCAATCCTGCGCTGTCATCCTGGTGCGCGTAGTGTACGCGCCCGGTCCACCGCGTGCACCGGGTCGCGTCAGCGCTCGTCGTCCCAGCCCACCTCGTGCTCGCCGCGCTCGCCGCTGGCCTGGCGCGTCACCTCGAGCCGCCGCAGCTCGACGCGCCGGATCTTGCCCGAGATCGTCTTGGGCAGCGCCGCGAACTCGATCTTGCGGACGCGCTTGTAGGGCGCCATCCGCGTGCGCACGAACTCGAGGATCTCGAGGCCGAGCGCGCGCGACGGCTCGTGGCCGGGAGCGAGGGCGACGAACGCCTTGGGAACGGACGTCCGCACCGGATCGGGCGATGGCACGACCGCGGCCTCGGCGACGGCCGGATGCTCGACGAGCACGCTCTCGAGCTCGAACGGGCTGATCCGGTAGTCGGAGCTCTTGAACACGTCGTCGCCGCGGCCCACGAAGGTGAACCGCCCCGACGCGTCGCGCATGGCCTCGTCGCCGGTACGGTAGTAGCCGCCCGCCGTCACCGCGCTGAGCTTGTCAGGGTCACCGACGTAGGCTGCCATGAGCCCGGTCGGCCGCGGTGTGAGCCCGACGGCGATCTCGCCCTCGTCGTGCTCGGCGCCGGCGGCATCGAGCAGCGTCACGCGATACCCCGGCAAGGGGCTCCCCATCGAGCCCGGGACGATCGTATCGCCCGGGGTGTTGCCGATCAGCGCGGTGGTCTCGGTCTGGCAGTAGCCGTCGCGGACCGTGAGCCGCCACGCCTTGCGGACCGCCTCGATGACCTCGGGGTTGAGTGGCTCGCCGGCGGAGATGACCTCGCGCAGCGCGACGGCGTGCGCGGCCAGGTCCTCGAGGACGAGCATGCGCCACACCGTCGGCGGCGCGCACAGCGTATCGATCCGCTCGCGCGCGACCAGCTCGAGCGTGGCCTGCGGCCGGAACCGCGCGTAGTTGTGAACGACGACCGTGGCCCCTGCGTTCCACGGTGCGAAGAAGCACGACCACGCGTGCTTGGCCCAGCCGGGCGAGCTGATGTTCAGGTGGCGGTCGCCCTCGCGCACGCCGATCCAGTACATCGTCGACAGATGGCCGACCGGGTAGCTCGTGTGCGTGTGCAGCACGAGCTTGGGTCGCGCGGTCGTGCCCGACGTGAAATAGAGCAGCAGCGGATCGTCGGCCGCGGTCTCCGCCGGCGCGAGCCAGCTGCCGCCGTCCTCCTGATAGGCGTCGTCGAACGCGGTCCAGCCGGCCACGCGATCGCCGACCGCGACGCGCAGGAGCCCCGGCGCCTCGACGGGGAAGCGGTCGGTCACCGGCGATTCCACCACCGCGCACCGGACCTGCCCGCGCTCGAGCCGGTCGGCGACGTCGGCCGGCGTGAGCTGCGTCGTCGCCGGGATGACCACCGCGCCCAGGCGCGCCGCGCCGAGCAGCGTCTCCCACAGCGGCGCGACATTGCTCAGCATGAGCAGCACGTTGTCGCCCCGCCCCACGCCGAGCCGCGCGAGGAACCGCGTGACCCGCCGCGAGCGCGCGGCGAGCTCGGCGAACGACAACGACGTCGTCAGCGCGCCCGCATCGTCGAAGATCATCAGCGCGGGCCGCGCGTTGCCGGCGGCGTAGACGTCGAAGTAATCGCTGACCCAGTTGAACGTCGTGAGCTCGGGCCAGCGGAACTCGCGACAGGCCGCTTCGTGATCCTCGCGGAGCGAGACCAGTAGATCGCGAGCGGCAAGGAACCGATCGAGCGGGCGCATGCGCCGGACGATACCTCGCCTGGACATCGCGCGCGGGATGGCTATGCTGACCGGGTGACCGCCGCGCTTCGAATGCAGATGCCCATGCCTCTTCAGGCTCGGGCATCCGTGCGCGCACACTAGCTGAACGCCGCCGGCTGCCCTCGTGGCAGCTTTGGTGGCCTGGGCAACCTGGCGGCTTGGACGAGGGCGCCTCCGGCAAAGGAGACCGCCATGACCACGTCCTTTGTCACCACCGCCATTCCCTACGTCAACGCGCGCCCGCACCTGGGGTTCGCCTACGAGCTCGTGCTCGCCGATATCCTGGCGCGCCACCGCCGGCGCCGCGGGCGCACCGTGCGCTTCACGACCGGCACCGACGACAACAGCCTCAAGAATGTCGTCGCGGCCCGGCGCGAAGGGCTCGCGACCCAGGCGCTCGTCGATCGCAACGCGGAGAGCTTCCGCGCGCTCGGCCCGCTGCTCGGGGCCTGTCCCGATGACTTCATCCAGACCTCGCGCGACCCGCGGCACCGGCGCGCCGCCCTGCACCTGTGGCGCGCCTGCGCCGCGAGCGGCGACCTCTACCGCCGCGCCTGGGAGGGCCGCTACTGCGCGGGCTGCGAGGCGTTCGTCGACGACGACGTCGCGATCTGCGAGGAGCACGGGACTGCGCCCGAGCCGGTCCGCGAGGACAACTGGTTCTTCCGGCTGTCGCGCTGGCAGGCCCCGGTGCGCGACGCCATCGCCTCGGGCCGGCTCGCGATCGCCTCGGAGGCCGCGCGCGCGGAGACCCTGGCGTTCCTCGACGGGCCCGTGCGCGACGTCAGCGTGTCGCGCGCCGCGTCGCGCTCGGGCGGCTGGGGCATCCCGGTCCCCGGCGACCCCGACCAGGTCATTTACGTCTGGTACGACGCGCTCGCCAACTACCTCGCGTCGCTGGGCCTGGGCAGCGGTGACCCGCTGATCGACGCCTACTGGCACCGCGCCGGCGAGCGCGTGCACGTGATCGGCAAGGGCATCACGCGCTTTCACGCCGTGTACTGGCCGGCGTTTCTGCTGTCGGCCGGCCTGCCGCTGCCCGATCGCATCGCCGTCCATGGCTACCTGACCGTCGACGGCGAGAAGATCAGCAAGTCGCGCCGCAACGTCGAGGTCGGGCCCGTGGTCGAGCAATGCGGGGTCGATGCCTTGCGCTGGTTCTACGCCCGGCGCTGCCGCACGCGCTCGGACGCCGATGTCTCGGTCGCCGCGATCCTCGCCGCGCACGATACCGACCTCGCCGATCGCCTCGGGAACCTGGTGCAGCGCTGCATCGCGCTCGCCCACACGGTCGCGGGCGGCCGCGTCCCGGCGCCCGATGCCGCGCCCGACCCCGGCGAGCTTCGCGCGCTGGCCAACGCCCTGCCCGCTCGCGTCGACACGGCGCTCGATGCGTTCCTGCCCGACGAGGCCGCTGCCGCGATCATCGACCTGGTCGACGCCGCCAATCGGTGGCTCGAGCGCACCGCGCCCTGGCGGCTGCGCAAGACCGATCCTGCGGCGGCCGCGGCCGCACTCCACGCACCGCTCGAGGCGGCGCGCATCGCGATCGGCGAGCTCGTGCCGTTCGTCCCCGCGCTCGCCGCCGCGCTCGCCGAGCGGCTCGGCAACCCGAGCCTCACCTCGCGCTGGGGCGAGCTTGTACCCGGGGGGCCGCTCCACGCGGGTCCGCCGCCGTTACCCCGCCGCGGTCGATCGTGAAGCGGGCGCCGCGAACCGCGTGTTATCTTGGTCGCATGTCGGATCAGGGTCTGGAAAAACAGGTCATTCCGCCGCCGATCGAGGGCAACGCCGAGCTGACCACGCTCAAGCGCAAGATCGACGGGCTCCAGATCCTCTACGGCATCCTGTTCTTCAGCAGCCTCGTGATCCTCGTCGTCGGCTTCAAGGGGATGCCGCTGTACGGCCACGTCGCCTGGGCCGCGTCGCTCGGCGGCGCGGTGATCACGCGCCTCGTCCGCCAGGCCATGGTCCGCAAGTACAACCGGATCCTCACCGGCGGCGGGCCGTCGC
>DATIPJ010000394.1:0-3779 GCA_035472155.1 Kofleriaceae bacterium | reverse complement strand
TGGGCCGGCAGGTCGCGCATCGCGTGGAGCACCGCGCCCGCGGCGACCTGGCGGCGCTGCTCGTCGCGGAACTCGGCGACGGTGGCGGCGGTCGGGTTCACGATCACGACGCCCGAGCCGCCGTCGATCAGCAGCAGATCGTCGGTCTCGACGATCTCGGTGATGGTCTCGAGGCCGACCACGGCGGGGATCTCGTGGGCGCGCGCGATGATCGCGGTGTGCGAGGTCTTGCCGCCCGCGTCCGTGATGAGACCGGCGACCGCGGCCTTGTGGAGCTGCGCCGTATCGGCGGGCGACAGGTCGTACGCGACGACGATCGCGTCCGGCGGCGGCTGGACCGGGCCGACCTCGCGGCCGAGCAGGCTGCGCAGCACGCGCTCGAACACGAACTCGACGTCGCTGCGGCGCTCGCGCAGGTAGACGTCCTCCATGCGGTCGAACACGCCGGCGATGTCGTCGACCGCCCGGCGCAGGCCCCACTCGGCGTTGATCAGCTCGTCGCGGATGTAGCCGACCGCCGCGCCGACCAGGTGCTCGTCGTGGAGCATCATCTGGTGCGCCGTGATGATGTGGTAGTCGCTCTCGTTCTCCGACGCCAGGCGCTCCTTGATCTTGGCCAGCTGCTTGTCGCTCGCGGCGATCGCCTTGTAGAGCCGCGCGACCTCGGTATCGACGTCGTCGGGCTCGATGTGATGGCGCGGCGCCTTGAGCGTGTCGCGGCCGATCAGGTACGCGCGTCCGAACGCGATGCCGGGCGAGACGCCCAGGCCGGTGCGGCGGACCTCGTGGCGCGCCTCGGTCATTTGCCCTCGCCGAACTTATCCGCGATCAGGGCCGCGAGGGCGGCAATGCACTCCTCGGCGCGTTCGCCCTTCGCCTTGAGCGTGATCGTCGTGCCCTTGGGCGCCATCAGGGTGAGCAGGCTCAGGATGCTCTTGCCGTTGACCTCGTTGCCGGCCTTGGTCACCGTGATCTCGCACGGGAACTTCGACGCGGTCTGCACGAACTTGGTGCCCGCGCGCGCGTGCAGCCCCAGCTCGTTCTGGATCTGCACGGTCTTCTCTGCGCTCTGGGCGTTCTGGGTGTCGGCCATCACGTCCCCCGTTCGACGTCGCGATGACGGACCAGGATGTCCCACACCGCCCCCAGCCGCCGGCGCAGCTCCTCGACGATGACCACCGAGCGGTGGCGCCCGCCGGTGCAACCGACGCAGATCGTGACGTAGAGCTTGCCCTCTTTCTGGAACTGCGGCAGCGAGAACCGCAGGATGCTCTCGACCTGGCGCACCAGCTCGAGGCCATCGGGCCCGAGCACGTAGCTCGCGACCCGCCCGTCGCGCCCGTCGAGGTGCGACAGCGTCGGCTCGAAGTACGGGTTGGGCAGGAACCGGACGTCGAACACGTGGTTGAGCTCGATCGGCAGCCCGTGCTTGAAGCCGAACGACAGGAGCGTCACGGCGAGCTTCCCGGTGCCGCCGTAGCGCTCCTGGATGATCGACTTGAGCTGATGCATGTTGAGCTGCGAGGTGTCGATGACCGCGGCGCCGGGGCGCATGTCGACCATCAGCTCGCGGTCGCGGCGCACGCCGTCGGTGAGCTCGTCGCCCGACAGCGGGTGGCGCCGGCGGGTCTCGCTGAACCGGCGGAGCAAGACTTCGTCGGTGGCGTCGAGGAACATCACCTCGAGCCGGTGGCCGGCGCCGCGCAGCTTGGCGAGCGAGGCGTCCCATGCGGAGAGGTTGCGGCGCTGGCGCGAGTCGATCGCGATCGCGAGCTTGTCGCGGTCGCCCTCGAGCGTCAGGTGATCGACCATCTGCGCGACCAGCGGCATCGGGATGTTGTCGACGCAGAAGAACTCGATGTCCTCGAGGGCGCGCAGCGCCGTGCTCTTCCCTGCGCCTGAAAGCCCGGTGACGATCACGATGTGCATCTACTCCACCGCATCCATCGGCATGTCGACGGTCGACTCCGACTGCGCCTCCATCGCGCGGTGCAGCTGGTCGCGAAATGCGCGGGCCGAGTGGGTGCCTTGGACCTTGAGTAGCTGGTTGCGGGCCGCCACCTCGATCAGCGTGGCGAGGTTGCGCCCGGGCCGCACGGGCAGCTGGACCGCGGCTACGGGCACGTCGAGGATGCGATCGAACCGGTCGTCGAACCCGAGCCGGTCGTACTCCTCGCCCTCGGTCCACTCGCGCAGCTCGACGACGAGCTCGATCTTCTTGGTGTCGCGCACGGCGGAGATGCCGAACAGGTCCTTGACGTTGATGATGCCGAGGCCGCGGATCTCCATGTGGTGGCCGATGATGCCGGCGCCGCGCCCGACGACGTAGCCGCCCTGCCGGCGGATCTTGATCACGTCGTCGGCGACCAGCCGGTGACCGCGCACCACCAGGTCGAGCGCAGTCTCGCTCTTGCCGATGCCGCTCTTGCCGAGCAAGAGCACGCCGATGCCGAGCACGTCGAGCAGCACGCCGTGCATGTCGGTCGACGGCGCGAGCCGGTCCGACATCCAGCTGGTCACCGCGGCGATGAAGTCCGAGGTGATCAGCGACGACACCAGCACCGGCACGCCGCGCGCCTCGGCAGCGATCGCCAGCTCGTGGGGCGGCGTCAGCCCGCGGCACACCACGATGCACGCCGGGTCGCTCGCGAGCAGCGTCTCGATCCCGAGATTGCGCCCCGCCTCGTGGTCCCGCAGGTACTCGACCTCGGTGCCGCCGAGCACCAGGACGCGGCGCGGATGGAGCTGCTCGGGCCAGCCGGTCAGCGCGAGCCCCGGCTTCTGGATCCGCGGCACGGTCACGATTCGATCGAAGCCGGTCTGACCCGCGACGGCAGTGACTTCCAGCTCCGCGCGCTCGAGCAGCTCACCGACCGTGATCACGCTCGACATTCAGTACTTGGCATCCTCGTCAGCAACCACGTGGTACATCGATTCGGCGTCGGGCGCCGCGAGCAGACGGCGGCGGAACTCCGGGTCCTTGAACACGCGGCTGATGCGCGCCAGCGCCTTGAGGTGCGCTCCCGTCGACGACTCGGGCGCGACGAGCACGAAGAACAGGAACGTCGGCTGGCCATCCATCGAATCGAACTCGACGCCCGCCGTCGCCCGCCCCAGGCACGCGACGATCTCGCCGACGGCGCCCAGCTTGCCGTGCGGAATGGCGACGCCCTCGCCGATCGCCGTCGACGCCAGCTGCTCGCGCTCGATCAAGACCCGCGCCAGGGTGGCGCGGTCAATACGCGGGTGATGCCCCGCCATGTAATGAGCGAGCTCCTCGAGAATACCGCGCTTGTCTGTCGCCTGCAGCGCAGGAACGACCATGTCGCGTCGAATAAGGTCGACGATCTTCATCAGCCGCTCACGAAGCTACCACTTTCTTGATCCCGAGGGGTTCTACCTCGGACGCGTGAACGGGCGGCTCACGCTGCTGGTTGGGCCGCCGACGCAGGGGTCTCGATCAGGCCGTAGCTGCCGTCCTCGCGCTTGTATATGACCGCCACGCGGCCGTCGGTGTCATGGCAGAACACCAGGAAAGGCTCGTGCATGAGGTTCAGCTGCACGATCGCGGCCTCGACCGAAAGCGGCTGGGCGTGGAACTTCTCGGTCTTGACGACCTTGAACTCGGGCGCCGGGCCGGCGTCGTGGTGCTCGGTGGCCACGCCGTTGGTCGGGCCCTCGCCGTTGGCGCCGAACGCCTCGGACACGATCGAGTGCGACCACGGCAGCGCCACGACGTGGTGGGGCCGGGCGCGCATACCCTCGAGCTTGCCCTTGTA
>DATIPJ010000393.1:0-19087 GCA_035472155.1 Kofleriaceae bacterium | reverse complement strand
CTCCGCCAAAACCCCGACGAGCGCTATCCCTCGATGACCGACCTGCTCGCGGCGCTCACGCGGCCTCCGCGACGCGCCCGAAACCTCGCCGTCGCGGCGATCGCATCCCTGGTCGGTGCCGCGATCGCAGTCGCGGCGATCGCGACGGTGGTGCGCGCGCCCCGCGAGCCGCGCGCGGTGGTACGCATGGTCCACGGGCTGACGACCCTGGGTGGCTGCGCAGAACAGCCGAGCTTCGCGCCCGACGGCCGCACGCTGGTCTACGACCTCGAAGCCCTGGACGGCGACACCCAGCTCTATGCGCTCGATCTGGCCGGCGGTAGCCCCCGTCAGCTGACCTGGCCGCCGGGCGTCAACCGGTACGCCGAGGTGTCGCCTGACGGACGGCGTGTCGCCTACGTCCACTACGAGGATCGGCAGTACGAGATGCGCGTGCTGCCGATCTCCGGTGACAGCTCCCCGCGCACGATCGCGCTCCTGCCGAGGGGAGGCAGGGTCACGTGGCTGTCCGCGGCCGTGATCGCGGCGGCCGACGCTCAGGGCAACCTCACCGGCCGGAACATCGACGATGCCGCGGCGCCGCCACAGGTGATCGACCTGCCTCACGATCGTCGTGTGGGTGCGATGTCGGCGTTCCGCGACGGCGAGCTGGCCATCAACTGGGTGGAGAACGACGATCGCATGGGCATCGGCGTGCTCGCCCACGACGGGCTACGCGTGCTCGCCGAGCACCTGACACTCGGTGGCGGAGTGGTCGCGGCGCCGTCTCGACAGGCGGTGTACTTCACCACCCGTCACGGCACAGTCGACGATCTGATGCGCGCGCCGCGTGCTGGAGGCGAGCTACAGACCGTGGGCGGCGGCGTTGCGCCGAGCGAAGGATTTGCGATCTCGGCGGACGGTCGCCGGCTGGCGTTCTCGACGTGCAAGCACAACTCACGCCTGATGCGCATCGAGGACGACGGCCCGCAGGTACCGGTGGTACCGGGGATGAACAGCGGCGAATGGTACGAGGACGACCCGCTCGCGATTGACGATCGCCACCTGCTGTTCTCGTCCAACCGGACCGGCATCCTGCGGATGTACGTCCTCGAGGCCGGCAGTGGGGTCCACACGGTCGGTCCCGAGAGTGGGGGCTCTCCCGGCGGGATCTCCCAGGACCGCAGGTGGTTCGCGTACGCGGCCGGCACGCCGGCGGGGATCTGGCTGGCCTCGATCGACGGGACGGCACCGCCGCGCCAGCTCACCGACGGTGCCAGCGACGTCCGGCCGGTATTCTCGCACGACGATCGCCACGTCATCTTCGAGCGCGGAACCGGCAATGGCATCCGTCTCTGGATCGTCCCCACGACGGGCGGCGCCGCGCGCCAGCTGGTGGCGACGCCGTCGCGCTTGCCCATGACCTCGGCGGCAGACGAGCGCATCTTCTTCATCGTGTCCTCCGACCTCGGCACGCGCCTGATGGTGACCGACGAGCACGGCGGACCTCCGGCGCCTGCGGCGCCGCCGATGCTGCCGCGCCGTGAGGGCAACCCCTGGGGCTTCGCGCGTTCGCGCGACGGGAGGCGCATTCTCATGGTGCGAGCCGGCTACGAGATCGTCGAGGTCGACGTCGACAGCGATCGTCCCCCACGCGTGAAACATCGGCTGAACCAGTCGATGCTGGCCGTGAACTATGCCGCGGACGACCAGCACGTCATCGCGGTGATGCTCCGCGGCGAGGGCGACCTCTGGCTGGCCGAGGGCCACTTTCCGTGACCTGATGGCTCGGAGCCGCGAGCTAAGAACGCCGTGATCTCCATGCGTTCTGAAATTCTCGTGCGGCGGTCGCCGCGCCGGATGACCTCACCTGCATGGCGTCTCGCGCCGGCTCGATGAGCGAGGCGACGCGGGACAACACGAGAGGAATCCCATGATGAAGCGACGTATCTATTTGCTCGCACTGCCCCTGCTGTCGATCACTGCGTGCCTGGACATGAGCGATCAGGACGCCGCCGACGGCACCTCGTCCCAGGAGTCCGTGACTCCTGCGGTCGCCCGCAGCACGGTTTGCTACAGCCACGGCGGGTTTTGCATTGGCGCCCCTACCATCGCTTTTGGAGACCGCGTGGTAGAAACCACCGGCGGCCGGATCTTCCAGGTGCAGGCGAGTGGCAATTTTGTTCGATTCGCATTCGACGCCGAGCCGAACAAGTGCGTTGCGCTCAACGACACCAACGGCGATGGCAAAAAGGTCGTGGTCCGCGCCTGCACAGTGTCCAGTGCTCTCTGGATACCAGAGCGTGGTCCAGACGGTACTTCTTGTATTTTCAAGAACTCGCTGAGCCAGTATCTCACAGGCCACAATGACGGGACTCCGTTCTTCCTGGCGGCCAAGGGCGGGGCGGATCACGAGTTTCAGCAGTTCCGCAATCCCGGTATCAGTTGCCCTGTAAGATAGGGACGCAAGCTCGTACAAGGCTACGGTTGTTCGCCGTCGGTGGGCCCTGTGCGGAGCCCAAGCGATTGCACCGCACGTGCGTAGTCCTCGGGCGTATTGAGGTTCTCGAACGATCGCAGCGCGGGATCGGCGGCCGCGAGATCGGGATCGGCGAACAACGTCGGCGCGTCGCAGACGATGGTGCGGACGCGCTCGAAGAGGAAGAACGGGCGAAGGCGGTCCGCGGCGAGCAGCGCTTCGATGTGGGCGAGACACGTGTGCGCGTAGATCGCCGTGAGGGGATGAAAATGACCCTCGGTGTGCGGCACCGCGACGTCGTGGTCGTTGCCTCGGAGCGCAGCGAGCCGCGCGATCAGCGCCGGCTCGAGGAAGGGCGCGTCGGTCGTGGTCACGAACGCGGCGTCGACGTCCCAGCTGCGGTCCGGCGAGTCGCGCAGCGCGTGCAGCCCGGCCGCAATGCCCTGGAGCGGGCCGCGCCCTTCGATCGGATCGCGCGCGATCGGGACGTCCGGCGGCAGCGGTGGAACGTCCTGTCCGGGCGCGGCGACGACGATGACCGGAGCGCAGACGCGGCGCACCGTGCGGACGATGCGGGCGAGGAGCGTCTCGCCGCCGAAATCGAGCCACGCCTTGGGCGACCCCATCCGCGAGCTCCGTCCGCCGCAGAGGACGATCCCGCCGAGGCGCGGCACCTGGAGCGTCACGCGACCAGCCCGCGGGCGCGGAGGGCGGCACGCGTCTCCGGTTGGTCCAGCTCCTCGAGGAAGGCGCGCACCGCGGGGCGGTCTCTTCGCGCGCGCCGCACGAAGAAGTCGTAGCGCTCCTCCGCGATCGGCGCGAACCCGAGCCCGCGCTCGCGGGCGACGACATCAATCGCGACGCCGAAGTCGGCGCGGCCCTGGGAGATCGCCGCCGCGATGGCGTGGTGCGAGGAGGCCTCGACGCCGTAGCCGTCGGGCCGGAGATCGCCGAGCAGCCGATCGACGATGGCGCGGGTACCGCTGCCGCGGTTGCGGTTGACCATGACCAGGCCGGGCGTCGCGGCGGCCTCGCGGAAGGCGAGCTCCGCCGGCTTGCCTTCGAAGCGCTCGTCGCCCCGGCGGAAGACCACGCCCTGGAGTCGGCCGTAGCCGGGCACGAGGTCGAGGCCCGGGGTGAGGAACGGCTGGTTGTACGCACCGGTCGCTGCGTCGAACAGGTGGGCGCCGGCGAGGTCGCACTCGCCGCGCTGCACGGCGCGAAGGCCACCTTCGCTGCCGATCGCGATCAGCTTGGCGGTGAAACCGCGAGCGCGCAGGCGGGCCAGGATGACGTCGAGGCCCACGCAGTGGCTGCCGATGATGACCAGGTCGTCCTTGCGCGCGCGGGCGCCGGCGATCGCCAGCACGCTGACCTCTTCGCGCGCGTCGAGCTGCTCGACGGCCCTGGGGATCACGAAGTAGCCGTCGGCCTGGCCCCATGCCGTGATCGACCCGGAGCCCTTGCCGATCGGATACGCGACGAGGGCGCCGCCGTCGTCCTCGACGAGACGCACGAGCACGTACTCGGTGCGGCCGATCTCGGAGCTGATCGCGTACGGCACGCGCGCGGCGACGCGACCGACATCTTGCTCGTCGCGCCCGGCGAGCTTGCGGATGACCGGCGCGACGAACTCGTGGAACGTGAAGATGGCGCTCGCCGGAAAGCCCGGAAGCACGACCACCGGCTTGCCGTCGGAGACCGCCAGGCACAGCGGCTTCCCCGGCTTGAGCGCGACGCCGTGGACCACGATGCCCGATCGTCCGACGATGGCCTCGAGCGCGCGCACGTTGAGATCGCCCGGGCCCTTCGAGGTGCCGCCGGAGAGCAGGACGACATCGGCGTCCGCCAGGCCGCGCACGAGCGCCGCCTTCACAGCCTCGAGGTCATCACCGACGACGCCAAGCCGGATGACCGTGCCGCCTTGCTCGCGCACCGCATCGCCGATGATGGTGGCGTTGGAGTCGTAGACCTTGCCGACCGCGAAGGGCGCGCCCGGCGCGACGATCTCGTCGCCGGTGGACAGGATCGCCACCCGGGGTTGCGCGACCACCGAGACGCGTGCGAGCCCCATCGCCGCGAGGACGCCGGTCTCTCGCGACGTGAGCACGTCGCGCGCGCGCAGCACCGTCTCGCCCTGCGCGATGTCGGTCCCGGCGAACGTGATGTTGCGGCCGGGCGTGAGCGCCTTCGCCACCACGAGCGCGTCGCCCTCCATCGACGTGTGCTCGACCATCAGGACGGCGTCGGCTCCGCGGGGAACGACGCCGCCGGTCGGAATCGCCATCGCGCTGCCGGGTCCAATGGCAGCGCTCGGCACGGCGCCCATCGTGACGCGCGCTCCGAGCAGGCGGAGCTTCTTCGGCGCGAACTCGCTGGCGCCGAAAGTGTCCTGCGCCCGGACTGCGAACCCATCCACATTGGCGCGATCGAAGCCGGGCACGTCGATCGGGCTGCTGACGTCCTCTGCGAGCACGCGTCCGAGTCCTTCGTCGAGGTCGACGATCTCCGTGCGCCGCGGCAAGAGATCCCCGAGCGCCGCGCGGAACGCTCTCTCGGCCTCGTCGCGATCGACGACGTGGAGAAACTGTTCCTGCTTCATGGCGAGGGCTCGTCGTCGTACAGGTGGACCTCCACCTCCTCGCCCTCGCCGTGGCCCTCGCAGTGGGCAGCGACGATGACCACGCCGTCCGCGCGCGTTGTCGACGACAGGATCGACGCGCCGCTGGTCATGATCGGCACGACCCGGCCATCGCGAATCGAGACCCGCATGTAATCGGTGCGGCCGAGCTCGGAGACGATCTTGCCCGCGAGCGGGAGCCTCGTGCGGCGATGCGGCCATGCGCGGGATCGGCCACCGAGGGCGCGAATCGTCGGTCCGGCGAAGAACTCGTACGCGCACAGGCACGAGACCGGGTTGCCGGGAAGCAAGAACACCGGGCTGCCACCGGGAAGAAAGCCGAAGCCAGCGGGGCTCGCGGGTCGCAACGCAACCCCGTGAACCGCGACCTCGCCGACCTCGGCCAGCACCGTCGGCGCATGGTCCTCGGGTCCGACCGACGACCCGCCCGAGACGAGGAGGACATCCCCGTCGTGCGCTGCGAACACCGCGCGTGTCGCGTCGCGGTCGTCAGGCAAATAACGGAGATCGATCGCCCCGGCGCCGTCTCGCTCGACCAGCGCGCGGAGCATCGGACCGTCGGCGTCGGAGATCAGCGCATCGCGTGGCGCGTCTCCGGCCGGGAGCACCTCATCGCCGGTGATCACGATCGACACGCGGGGCCTGCGCACCACCATGATCTCGGCCACGCCGACGCTGGCGAGAACGCCGACGTCCTGCGGCCGCAACCTTCGCCCGCGCTCCACCACGAGGTCGCCGCGCCGGATGTCCTCGCCGACCGCGCTGACGTGCTTGCCGGGAGCGACCGCCTCGCGGACGCGGACCGTATCGCCGCTCGCCTCGGCGATCTCTGCCATCACGATCGCGTCGGCGCCGGTCGGGATCGGCGCACCCGTCGTGATCCGCACCGCTTGACCGGAGCGGAGCGTTCCGTCGAACCGTCGCCCCGCCTTCGTCTCGCCGATCAGCGCGAGCTCGATCGGCGCCTGCGACGATGCGCCGAACGTCGACTCGCCGACGACCGCGAAGCCATCCATCGCGCTCCGCGCAAAGGCCGGCACATCCACGTTCGCCATGACGGCCTCGGCCGCCACCCGACCGTGCGCATCGCCGAGGCCGACGCGCTCGATCCCGAGCGCAGAGGTGCGGCGCTCGAGGACGGCGATCGCAGCCGAGACGCTCGTTCTCTCGCGAAATCCGTGCATGCGGACATCGCGCATGTCCGCAGTCAATCCTGTCCGCCGCGGGCCGTCTGTACGGGAAGCTCCATGCGACACGGAACCTTAGCACGCGACGACGCACGCTCAGCGCTACAGGCCGCGCGTCAGCTTCTCGCGTTGGACCGCGCCACGGTCGTCTCTCCCGACCGCGGCACCGGCACCGGCACCCGGAGCCTCGTCGCCTGGCGTCACTTCCATGAGCTCAGCCGAACAGGACCAGCGCTTTGGTGATCGTGACCCACACACCCCAGGCCAGCGGGATCCCGACGACGAGCCACGCCAGCACCACCTTGCCGCTGAGGCCGCCCAGGCCGATGCCCTGGCCGCCCGTCTTCACCGGAACTTTGCTCTTGCTCTGAAGGTCGGCCACCTGGGCGTCGGACATGAACCACTTCTTTGCCAGCGGCTTGATGAGGAGGTTGAGCACGCCGCCGACCACCAGGAAACCGGCCAGGATGTACATCGTGCGGTCGTAGACCCGGTCGCGCGGCACGCCGGCGGCGATCTGCGCATCGCGGATGTAGTTGACCACCAGCGGCCCGAAGATGCCGGCCGCCGACCACGCTGTGAGGATGCGGCCGTGGATCGCGCTCACGAACTGCGTGCCGAAGATGTCGGCCAGGTAGGCCGGTACCGTCGAGAACCCGCCGCCGTACATCGACAGGATGATGCACATCATGCCGACGAACATCGCGACGCTCCCCGCGCGCGCGGCCGACGGTGAGAGCGCATAGAGCGCGATCCCCAGCGTGAAGAACGTCGCGTAGGTGAGCTTGCGGCCGATCTTGTCCGAGATCGACGCCCAGAAGAACCGCCCCGCGATGTTGAACAGCGAGAGCAGGCCGGTGAACCCGGCGGCGATCGTCGCGATCGCCTTCCTCTGGCTATCGTCGAGCTGCGTGAAGCCCAGGTTCGCGACGCCGATCAGCTTGCCGCCGAACACTTCCTGCAGCATCGGCGATGCCATGCCGATGACGCCGATCCCGGCGCTGACGTTGAGGCACAGCACCCACCAGATCAGCCAGAACTGCTTGGTCCGGTGCGCATCGCGCAGGTGGACGTGCCCGGTCGTGATCATCGGCTTGCTCGGCGGGGGCGTCCAGCCCTCGGGCACCCACCCGGCGGGCGGCACGCGGTAGCCGAACGAGCCACCGAGCATGAACACGAAGTGGATCGCCGCCAGCACGCCGAACGTCTGCCAGACACCGACGTCGGTCGCGCTGCGGAAGTGGTTCATCAGCGCGTCGGCCAGCGGGGCGCCGATCATCGCGCCGCCGCCGAACCCCATGATCGCCATCCCGGTCGCCATGCCGCGGCGGTCGGGGAACCACTTGATGAGCGTCGAGACCGGCGAGATGTAGCCCAGCCCCAGGCCGATGCCGCCGATCACGCCCGAGCCGAGCCACAAGAGCCACAGCTGATGGAAGACGACGCCGACCGCCGAGATCACGAGCCCGATGCACCAGCACAGCGCGGCCGCGACCCCGGTCTTGCGCGGACCGGAGCGCTCGAGCCAGCCGCCGAACACGGCGGCCGCCGAGCCGAGGAACACGAAGAACAGCGTGTACATCCACGTGACGTCGCTGACCCGCCAGTCGCACGACGTCGTGGTGAGCGCGTCGAGCAGCGACATGTCCTTGCACACCACCGAGTGGTTGATGCCGAGCGAGCGCGACAGCGGCAGCCAGAACACGCTGAAGCCGTACGCCATGCCGATGCACAGATGGATCGCCAGCGCCGCGGGCGGAACCAGCCAGCGGTTGAACCCCGGCTTGGCGATGATCCGTTCACGGTCGAGAATACTGACAGGAACCGGATCGAACGCGTCCATGGGGTACCCCCACGGGCATCAATGCATATCTCATGAAATATGGGAACCCATGCATCCAGAATAAGTGTTTCCCATGTCCATGGGGTCCCATGCTCCCTACAGCGTCAGCCCGGATGGACGGTTCTCTGCTCTGTTTTGTGCGAGCGTGCGCACAGAGTTCGACGCGCTCGTCAGCTTGGTTTCCAAGGCGCGCAGCGGATGCAGTTGCGTCATTGCGCGCGTGTTACATCCGCGCGCGCCAGCCGAAACCTGGCGCTACCGGTTGCGCGGCGGCCGCGTGCCCTTGGCGACGCGCAGCTCGAGCACGCGGATCTCGCTCGTGGCCTCCACGTGGTCGGGCACCAGGTGGAGCACCTCGCGGAAGTGGTGCAGCGCGAGCTGATCGCGCCCCAGCATGCGCTCGACCCGGCCGAGGTACAGGCGCGCGACCTCGGGATGCGGCGAGCGGTGGATCGCACGCTCGAGCGCACGGCGGGCATCGGCGGCCGCGCCCGGCTTGTCGGACGACGCGCAGAACCGCGCCCATCCCAGGAGCGCGCTGTAGTCGACCTCGTGGGGCGCGAGTTCGACCGCGCGCGCCAGCTCGGTGACCGCCTCCGGAAGCTGCTCGGTGCGCAACGCCTGTTGACCGCGCTGGAAGTGCTCCGCCGCGAGCGACTGGCGATCCGGCGGCGGCTGCGTGCCCTGCGCCACGATCGGCACCCCGCCCTGCAGCTTGGCCAGGTACTCGGCGCGGCGCGGCGGATCCGTCAGCGCGGTGAACGCGATCGCCGCCTGTGCGAACAGGCGCTGGGCATCGAGCGAGTCCGAGGTGATGCCGAGCTGGGTGAGCCGCTCGGGACGCAGGTAGCGCACCAGCTCCAGGTACGCGGTGCGCACGTCATCGATCGATGCGCCGAGCGGCACGGCCAGCAGCGTGAAGTGGTCGACCCCGCGGTCGATCCGCGCGCAGCGCTCGGCGATCAGCGCGCGCACCTCGCGGCCGGTCAGCCCGCTCGGCCGCACCGTGGTCGGTCGCGCTTCGGAGAACGACTCGGCCATCGCGCGCGTGACGTGCGGCGCCGTCGGCACCCGGGACACGGTCGGCTCGCGCGGCGTCGGCACCCGTGACACCAGCGGCTCGCTCGGCGTCAGCGTGCGCGACACCATCGGCTCGCGCGGCGTCGGCACGCGCGTCATCGTCGGCTGCGTCGGCTCGCGCGCCTCGGTCGGGACGCGGCTCATCGTCGGCGGCGCCAGCTCGCGGGTCGGCATCTCGGTCACCGTGGGAGCGCGCAGCGTCGGCGTGCGCGACATGTCTGGCTCGTGCGGCCCGGCGGCCGGCCGCGCCGCGATCTCGATCGGATCGCCGTCGAGCCGCGCGATCGCCTCGCACGACGCCAGCGCATAGATCACGGCGCGCGCCGTGCGCGGATCGATGTCGCGATGCGTGGCCTCGATCTCCGGCAGGCTGGTGCCGCGGTCGAGCGCCTCCACGATCGGATACTCGATCGTCGAGAACTCGAACCG
Organism: Kofleriaceae bacterium; assembly: GCA_035472155.1. Lineage (GTDB taxonomy): Bacteria > Myxococcota_A > Polyangia > Haliangiales > Haliangiaceae > JABFXX01. The sequence goes on along the minus strand of DATIPJ010000393.1, from coordinate 9,449 downwards.
CGCCAGCGTCGGGTGTGCGTCCGCCTTCAGGATGAAGCGCGAGCCAAACACCCGCAGGTCGTCGCTCAGCCGCTGCTCCGACAGGTTGAGCCGCGCTCCGTAATAGATGACGCGGCGGACATCGATCTCGCTCGTCTGCGCCACCGGGATCGTGATGCGCTCGTCGAACGACAGCGTGCCGTTGTCGAGTGAGCACGTGCGCGCCGCCCGCTGCGCGATCAGCCGCGCGCGCAGCCGATCGATCTGCGCGGGCAAGAGCTTCGCCGCCTCGGCCACGATCGCGACCTCATCGCGGTCGGGCGCCGCGGCCACGCGCCGGGCGATCTCGGTGACCTGCGAGGAGGTCACCAGATGCCCGGTGAGCGCCACGCGCGCCACCGAGTCCACCGCCAGCGGCGACGTCGCCCCGGCGACCACGCCGTAGACAAACGCGATGCGGTAGACCTTGCCGTCCGCGGTCGAGATCGTGAGCTCACCGTTCTCCCCGGCGAGGCCAAGTGCTGCCAGGGTAACGCCCCAGGGCCGATCGGTTAGCCGGCTACCCGTAAGCTGGGCTGCTCTGACTGACTGCACCAACGACGTGCGGCCCCCATGCATGCACAAATTGAACGTTTTCTCGTCGAGGAACGCAACCTGAAGCTTTCAATTCCGGCCGGAATTCGTAACTAAAAATACGTCTGAAATAAAACTTGTTAAGGGGTAAAGTAGTTGGTTGACCTACGTAATCCCATAAATTTGTGAGGCACATTGGCTCTGAATTCGAGCCGTAAACTGTGAGAGATCCTACACATAAGTGCCGACACCATCCCGAAAACGGCGGCGGCGGCAGCCTCCCCCGAAGCTGCCGCCGCCGTCGGGCTACGCCGAGGCGTAGCCAGTGCCTGCTACTCGAACGTGTTGCCGCCGCGATCCAGCAGCACGAACGCGCCGACGAGCTTGCGCGCGCCGTGGAACACGGTGTTGGCCGCCGAGACGACCGACGCACCCGTCGAGTTGAGCCACTGGGCCTCGCCGACGATGATGCTGTTGTCGATCTCGAAGATCGCGGTGCCGAGGACCTTGATCGCCGCCGCGCCCGACACGATCAAGCTGTTCTTGATGATCACGCGGCATGCGCCGGTCGTGTTGATCGTGATGCCGCCGTTCTCGATCGACTTGCCGTCGAGCGTGACCGTGCCCGCGACGCAGTTGATCGGCGCGCTGGGCGTGTACGGGTCGAAGCCGCAGCTCGGGTTGATCAGCGACAGCTGGAACGCGTAGTCGGCGAAACCGACCTTGCGATCGGCGTTGAAGTCGAACGTGCCGTCCTTGGGCGGGGCGATCGGGCCGAAGGCGCGCGCCACCGGGATCGCGTCGTTGTGGTCGACGCAGCCATCCTCGTTGTTGTCGCCGACCAACGGCAGCGGCGCGTCGTCGTGCACGACGGTGACGCTACCGCCCGTGACCTGGGCGAGCAGGGTGAAGAACTGCTCGAGTGGGGTCAGCCCGTCCAACAACCCGGGCGCTGCGGCGAACGCGCGGGCCTCAGGGGTCGCGAACCCTTCGGGATCCGGCGTCATCTGCAGTCGGGCGAAGGGCAGGTTGTGGACCTCGAACAAATCGGTGTGCGTGATGATGCCCTGGCCGGTGAAGGCGTTGATGATCTTGTTCTGCCAGGCGTCCGGGGGGTCGTAGCTGGTGCCGTTGAACGTGCCCGTCGTGCCGGCGCACGGCGGGCTGGTCGTCGTGTTCTCCTCTCCGTCCGAGCTCACCTGCAAGAGCCGGCCGTCGGCCGTGAACGGGGCGAAGATCTCGACCACGCGGCACATGCCGCGGGCGAGCGGAGTGCCACCGGCGGGATCGAAGGCGAACGGAGCGCCGCCATCGGGCGTGTCCGCGCACGTTGCGGGCGGCGCGTCGACCATGCAATCGATCACGTGGCGCGCGGCATTGGCAGTGCCGAAGCCGCTGTTGACGGTGCTATCGGTGTGCACGACCGGCAACGCGTCGAGTCCCTGGAACGTGTAGACCGCAACTCGCAGAGGGCGGGTGTCGGCCTGGCCTTCGATCGTGTTGATGCGGATCTTGGCGAACGCCTTCGCGGCTTCCCAGCGCGTCGCGCCGTTTCCGTCGCTGTTGTCACGCGGCGTCAACATCGAAGGGCTCGCATCGATCAACACGAGCAGCTTGCGCTCGGGGGCTGCCTCGGCCGGCGCAGCAGCAGCCATGACGGCAGCCATCGCTGCGGTGATAAGAATCCCTTGCACTACATTGCTTCGCATAAACGCCTCTCTTGAACACTGATGATGAACACGATTCCTGACGAAAGCGTCAAAACCCGCCCGAAGGGCAGGTGTCGCTCCACGCATTGCAGGCGCCGAGTCGCCCAGTGCTACCGGAGCACAGGAACGATTCGCAATGGTCTGGCGCCGTGCAAGATTGCCCGGGGTTTCCGGGCGGGACGCATGTCGCGGGCGACGTTCCGAGCTCGGAGCTGCAGAACGATCCGCGCCGGCACGCGCCGCTGTTCGTACACGTCGCGCCGAGAATGCCCAGCAATGCACACTGCCCTGCATTGCAGAACGTGTCAATGCCGCGACACGATCCGGACGCCGTGCAGCTCTGTGCAACGGTGGGCAGATCGCGACACGTTCCCGATGCGTCGCAGTACAGATTGCCGAAACAGAGGTCGTCGCAATGATCTCCAGCGTGCGAGATCCGCAGGCACTTCCCGGGCCGCGAGTCGATGACCGACAGCCCGACACACGTGGTCTCGCCACCGCACTGCGTCGCGCGGTGGCAGGGCGCGTCCGGTGCGAGGTCGTCCGCGCAACGACCGCTATTGCACCACGCGCCCGGATCGCAATGGTCGTCGCTCGCGCACGGGGTGCCGCTATCGCCGGACACACAGGTGTCGTGGCACTCGAACCCTGGTTCGCAATCGCTGGAAAAGCTGCACGACTGGCCCATCCGCCGCCTGGGCTGGCAGGTGCCGAGACAGCAAGCGTCGGCGCTGCTGCAGCCGGCCGCGCAGGTCGCGCCCGGGGAGCGGCAGTCGATGTCATTGTTGCAGGTGGCATTGTCGTCGACGGTGCCGTCGAATCGCATCGCGCAGTCCAGGCCCCTCGACGCGTCGGCGTTGCAGGACGCGTGGCTCAGATCCCGCAGGCACTGCTCGAACCTGCCGGCGTTGAGCGAGGCGCGGCCCTGGTCGACCGCCCGCTTGCGCTCGCGGCGCTCGGCCTCGAGCCGGCCGCTCGTCAGGTCATCGATGCGCGCGACGCACTCATCGACGTCCAGGAACGGGTTCCCCGAGCTGCAGCCGACCATCGCGTCGCAGAACCGCTTGCGGTAGCAGTCCTCCCAGTCGTCGAGCGTCACAGGTTGCGCGCCACAGATCTGTGTAAGGTCGGGCGGCGGCGTGGACGGCGGCGCGTCGATGGGCGGAGACCCATCGGTCGGCGGGGTTGCGTCGGGCGGCATGCCGGCGTCGCGCGGGGGATCGAACCCGAACGGTCCTTGTGCCTCGGGAAAGGCGGGCAGCGCGACTGCCTGGCCGGGGTCCTCGGACGGATCCGCCGCGCGACAGCTGGCCACCACCAGCATCGCCATCATCACGTTGCACGTTCGCCGACCTCCCATGAAACCCTAAGGCGCCGCATCCCAGCAGATGCACATCAGGCCAGCGGTGCTGTCGCACGCGAGCGTTTTTGCGTCGATCCACGTGGAGGCCGCGCGGTTGGCGAAGCCGAGAGTCCCCGACACAGCGGGCGCGGCAGATGTCCAGTTCGTACAGGTCGACACGGTGTTCGCGCCTGTCCAGATCTGGCTGTCATCATCGGTGGCCCCGGGCATCACGGCAGCGCGCAGCGCCTTGTTCGGATCCGTGAGGTCGTTCCAGTTGTTGGCGATCAGGACATCATTCTGGGCTTCATGAACAGGCGCTGTCGTTGGAATCCGATACTTGCCCGCCATCAGTGGAATGCTATCGGAGGAGCTGACATGCAGGATGGCGAGCATGTGGTCGGCGTCGCAGGGCCGGTTGTTGAAGACGAGCCTGTGGGTCTCGGCACATTTGGCGGTTGAGCCGGCTCGCACGTCGATGGGGTTGTCGGTACCTCCGAAGCCGTTACCGGGGAATGCGGCCGCCGTCCTGAAGATCCACAGCTTGCCGTCCTTGCAAGCATCCGTGGTCGTATCGCAGCCGAACGGGCAGTTCGCCGGCACGCACGTCGCCGAAGGCGTGTCGATCGGCGCGTCGACCGCAGCGTCGATCGACCCGTCGATGGCCGTGTCGATCGGCGCGTCGACCGCAGCGTCGGTCTCGGGCTGCGCATCGGAGACCTTGGCTTCCTTGAACCCGAGCACCGTGCTGCACGCGGTGACCAGGACGACCAACGCCACGAGCGGCCAGCTGCAGCTCGCCAGCGATACGCGGGTGCGGGACCGCATGATCAGAACGTCCCCACGAGCGCCAGGCCCGCGCCGCCCTGCTGAGGTACCGGCACCAGCCGCGCGGTCGCGCGCTCGGCTGCTTTGGGCCTGGTGAAGTACACGACTGCGCCCGCGGCCGCCGCCGCGATGCCGACGCCGACCAGCACGGTCGAGATCGTGCCGGCCGAGCGCGCGTCGCTCACCAGCTTCTTGCCCTTGTCGAAGTTCTCGGGACTGCACACGAGGTCGTCACCGCACAGCTTTTGCGCGTCGCTGTACGTCGAGCTCGCCTTGGCGCCGAACACGAGGCCGACGGCGATGGCGACCACGCCGCCGCCGCCCAGGCCGAGCGCGATGAATTTGCGCTGGCGCGCCTTGGCCGCGATCGCCGCGGTATCGACTTCCTCCTCGGCGTCGGGCTTCTTCTCGTCGGTGGCCGCCGCCTTGGCGACCAGCGGCGGAATCGAGAGCGTCTCGGTCTTGCCCTCGACCACGGTCACCGTGACGGTGTAGGACTCGAAGCCGGTGGCCGAGGCGACGACCTCGTGCGTGCCCGGGTCGACATAGAGGGCGGAGCCGAGCTCGCCGGCGTCGATCGGCGTGCCGTCGCGCTTGACGACGAAGCCAGCCGGCTTGTTGACCGGTGCCGAGATCGCCAGCTTGGGCAGCCGCGGCTCGAGCGCCGTCGCTTGCTTCTGGGCGTAGTCGGCGCGCTTGGTGTCGCCCGCCTTCTTCGCGGCGTCGATCGACTCGCGGTAGAGACCCCATGCGCTCGCGAGCCTGCCGATGTGCTCGTAGCAGGTGGCCAGGTTGAGCCGCGTGCCGAGCACGGGGTCGTAGCGCAGGCTGGCCTCGAACTTGGGGCACGCCTCGGCCCACTTGTTGGCCTTGACGAGGTCGCGCGCCTGGTTGAACAGCTGCTCGGCGAGCGCGCTCGAATCGGCCGATTGCGCATGCGCGCGGCCCGCGAGCCCGGACACCAGCATCATCAAGATAAGTGCATATCGCATCATTCGGCTCAGGCTCCGTGATTACTTGCGAGTTCCGAGAACGTCGTCGTCGGTCGGCGCCTGCGGCTTGGTCTCCGGCTTCGGCGTCGTGGGCTTCGATGGCTTCGGCTTCTTGGCAAGCGGCGGATTGGCCACCGGCTCGGTTCCTGGCGTCTTCACCGCGGGGTGGGTTTCCGGCGTCGTACCCGCCGGCGTCGACGGAGCCGCATCCGGCGGCGTCGCCGCGACCGGTTGCGCCGGTGGCGTGGGCTCCGTGGGCGGATGCTGCGCCGCCGGAGGCTGCGCAGGCGGCGGTTGCGCGGCCGGCGGCTGCGCGGGTGGTGGCTGTGCAGGCGGCGTCTGGGCCGCGGGCGCGGTACCGCCGGGGTCGCTGGGCGCCTTCGCAGCCGACGGTTCGATCTTGCCGCCCGGCCCCGAGCCGCCGCTCGATGCGACGATCGCGATCGCGACGACCGCCACGAGCAGCACGCCCACCGACGCAAAGATCGGCCAGCGCCGCTTGCCGGGCGGCATCGTACGCGCGCCGACTGCCCCGGAGATCGTCGAGGGGACCTGGCGCTGACCGGTGCCGGGATCGATCGCGGGCCGCGACGGCGCGGTGCCGATGATGCTGCTGGTGCGCTGCACCGAGATCGCGGCCTGGGTCTCGGACTGCGCGTACCGGGCGAGCGCCTGCGTGAGCTCGGCGATGTTCTGGAACCGCCGCCCCGGATCCTTCTCGAGGCAGCGATAGATGACCTGGGCGAGATCGCCGGGGAGCCGCACCGTCATCTGCGGCAGCGGATCGTTGACGACCTTGAGGACCATCGACGAGAACGTGTCGCCGCCGAACGGCGGCATGCCCTGCAGCAGCTCGTAGAGCACCACGCCCAGCGCCCAGATATCGCTGCGGTGATCGACGTCGCGCGACGACCGCATCTGCTCGGGCGACATGTATGCAGGGGTGCCCATCACCGACTGGGTGGCCGTGAGGTTCGAGCCCGTCGTCGGCGCCTTCGAGATGCCGAAGTCGAGGACCTTGAGCAGCGGACCGCCATCGGCGCCGCGCGTGATGAAGAAGTTCGCCGGCTTGATGTCGCGATGGACGATGCCGAGCGAGTGCGCCTCGGCCAGCGCCTCGCACGCCTGCAGCATCAGATCGACGATGCCGCCGACCGAGAGCTGCGAGCGCGGAAAATTCGCGAGGTCCGCGCCGTCCAGGTACTCGAGCACCATGTAGGGCGCCCCGGTCTCGAGCGTGCCGACATCGATGACGCGCGCCACATGCTCGCTGCGCAGCCGCACCGCGGCCTGGGCCTCACGCAGGAATCGCTGAACGACCTGCTGGTTGCCGAGCACCTCCGGCAGCAGGAACTTCATCGCCACGGACTGATGAAGCTGCAGGTGCATCGCCTGCACCACGATGCCCATGCCACCCTGGCCGATCACCCGATCGACCCGGTACCTGCCCGCCAGTACAGCCCCGAGCTCCACGCCGCGGTAGTAGGTCACCGGCGCCGCGCCTCGCTGCAGGCGGAGTTCATCGCTTCGGACAGAACAACGTCGCGCAAGAGGTCCCCTTTGATAAGCGTCACGACGACCCCTCCGTTCACCCTTGCCGGAGACTGTACTGGAGCCAACCCTACAAGTAAATCCACGATGGAATTATTCTCAATATGAGCGGGATTTTGCACATATTGCGTAATAGTTAGCGTCATTGGAAGGTCCGTCGGATCAACGCTCGCGGTGCAGACTTCTTCCGGAAGACGGTCCGACCGGCCCATTTCCCGCGCTCGCGAGATCACCACCCCAGCGCGTCCGAATTTCGGACATGATCTCGAAGACTTCGTGATGTCGGATGGCTCTGGTAGGGTGGCGTCCGTGGTTGGAGCTGCGATTCCGGTACGCAATAGCGAGCCCCGAGCGCCGGGTGCGCCCGATGCCGGCGAGCCCGACGCGACCGGCGCTGATCAAGTGTTGAGGAGAGCGCTCGCGGTGTTCGGCCATGACTCGCTGCGTCCCGGTCAGGCCGAAGTGATCACCGACATCATGGCCAATCGGCCGGTCATCGCTGTGATGCCCACCGGGGCGGGCAAGTCGCTGTGCTATCAGCTGCCCGCGCTGATCCTGGCGGAGCGCGGCGAGGTCACCCTTGTTGTCTCGCCGCTCATCGCATTGATGAAGGATCAGGTGGATGCGCTCACGGCGCGCGGCGTGCCGGCGGTGGCGCTGACCTCCGCGTCCGCGGCGGACGAGCAGCGCGAGATCCTCGAGGGCATCCGTGCCGGGATGTACACGCTCATCTATGTGGCGCCCGAGCGGTTTCGCAGCCCGCGGTTCGTCGATGCGCTGCGCGCCACGGCAGGGCGGCTCGCGCTGATCGCGATCGACGAGGCTCACTGTATCTCGGAGTGGGGCCACGACTTCCGGCCCGAGTACCGGCGGCTCGGTGAGGTCGTGCGCCAGCTCGGTTCGCCGCGGGTCGCGGCGTTCACCGCCACGGCGACCCCGGAGGTCCGCCGCGACATCGCGCACCAGCTCGGGTTCGCGGGCCACGAGCTGCGCGTGCGCGGCTTCGATCGGCCGAACCTGCACTACGCCGTCGAGCGAGTCGGAGGCGGTGACGAGAAGCCGGCGCGGCTGGTCGAGCTCGTGCGCACGCGCGAGGGCGGCGTGGCGCTGGTCTATGCGTCGACGCGCAAGAACGCCGAGAAGTACGCTGCGGCGCTCAAGGTCGCCGGGATGCGCACGCGGGTCTATCACGCCGGGCTCGACGGCAACGTTCGCGAGCGCGCGCAGGACGTGTTCATGGCGGGCCAGCTCGACGCGATCGTCGCGACCAATGCGTTCGGCATGGGCGTCGACAAGTCCGACATCCGGCTGGTCGTCCACGCCGATATCCCGCGCAGCCCCGAGGCGTACTACCAGGAGGCCGGGCGCGGCGGGCGCGATGGCAAGCCAACGCGCTGCGTGCTGCTGTTCAACCACAGCGACATCAAGCTGCAGGAGTTCCTGATCGACGCGTCGTATCCCTCGGCCGAGGTGCTGCGCGGCATCTGGAAGCTGCTGCGCGACCGGCCGCAGCTCGGGCGGCTGACGTCCGATGACGACGAGCTCGAGGGACGGTTGCGCACCAACCTCGGGGGCGACGTCAACGGCGCGACGATGGGCGCCGCGCTGCGCATCCTCGAGCGCCACGGCATGCTGAAGCGCGATCCCGACCACGGTGTGGTCGCGACGCGCCCCGACGCCGGCGCGGGGTTCCCGGCGCTCGACGTCGCGTCGCTCGAGCAGCCGCAGCGCCGCCGAGATCGCCGCGTTCGACAGCGCGCGATCGTCGGTCATCACCTCCGATAGCGCCTTCTTCAGCCGCGCCTCGAGCTCGTCCTCGTACGGCGTCACGTTGCCGAGCTCGGGCCGGTCGCGCAGCAGCTTCCACATCCCGCGCAGCATCTCGGCCGGCGGGTACGACGCATCGATCAGGAACTCCTGCAGGCGGATGTCGCCGTGGTTGAACAGCAGCACGCAGCGCGTGGGCTTGCCGTCGCGGCCGCCGCGCCCGGCCTCCTGGTAGTAGGCCTCGGGACTGCGCGGAATGTCCGCGTGCACGACGAGCCGGATGTCGCTCTTGTCGACGCCCATGCCGAACGCGTTCGTCGCGACGATCACGTCGAGCTCGTTCGCCATGAACACGTCTTGGGCCTTCTCGCGGATCCCGTTCTCGAGCCCGGCGTGATAGACGCGCGACCGCATGCCGGCCTTCTTGAGCGCCTGCGAGTACGCCTCGGCATTCTTGCGGGTCGCGGCGTAGACCAGCGCGACGCCGCCCTCGCGCGTGCGCACCAGGTCGATCAGCTTCTGGGTCTTGTCCGCCGTGCCGCCCGACGCGACGACCGAGTAGTACAGGTTCGGCCGATCGAAGCCGCGGACGTGGAGCGACGCGCCGGTGATCCCGAGCTGGACCGCGATGTCCTCGCGGACCTCCGGGGTCGCCGTCGCCGTGAAGGCGGCGATCCGCGGCGGCTTGAGCTCGCGGATGACCTGACC
>DATIPJ010000392.1:0-2215 GCA_035472155.1 Kofleriaceae bacterium | reverse complement strand
ACGGCGGCTCGGGCACGCTGGCCATCGGCGAGGGCTGCGCGGCATCGGCGCCGGCATCGGGCCGCCGTAGCCGTGGTAGGTCACGACGCGCGTGCCGACCGGCGTGGCGATCAGGCGCTGGTGAATGCGGCGCAGCGTGTTCTGGATCGTCGCGTAGCGCACGAATGGGCTCGCGTGGGGCGCGAGCAGCAGCGTGCCGAACGGGTTGAAGAAGTAGAAGGCGTCGAAGTCGTCCCACGGCATGCGCGAGCCGTCACCGTGCACGAAGCGCGTGCGGTCGCCCACGCCGAGCTCCCAGGCGGCGTGGTTCGCGGCGGCGACCAGTGTGGCGTCTTGCTCCACCCCCCACCACGTCGCGCTGGTGACCAGCGCACCCATAATGCAGAGCTTGCCCGCTCCCGAGCCGACGTCGAGCACGCGGCTATCGGGCCGCGGCGCGAGCAGCTCCGCGGCCCGCATCGCGATCTCGACCGGCGTCCAGTGCTGGGACGACCGATCGCGAAGCTCGTCGGGAAACACGTGATCTAGCTCGGCGTCGGAGACCGGTCGACGGTGCTCTAGCGCTTCACGAATCGCCAGCGCGCGTGGCGTCATGGATCCGGCGTGTGGCTGTGAACGCCGCGATCCCTCGAAAACGGCATCCCGGGACCGTAGCAGCTTCGACCCCGTCGCGACCGACGATCTTCGCCCTGCCCGCGCCCGGGCTAGATGCGCAGGCCGATGAAGGCGCTGGGCCAGGTGGTGAGCGTCACGCCCCTCTGCATCTGGTCGCCGCTGGTGCGCCGCTCGAGGATCAGCGGCGACTGCTGATCATTTGTAACGTAGCCATTGAGAACACCACCCACGACAACCGCGAACGGGCCCCAGTGATGTGCGATCGATAGCCGCAGCTGACCGAGGATGCTGATGTCGCTCTCGTGGCGCGGCCCGTGATTGACCTGCCAGGCGATGGTCTCGAGGTCGATCACGGTGTTGTCGAACCGGAGGCTCGGACCGAAGCCCATGCCGTACATCCACACGTCGTCGCTCGGGCCGTCTTCCTTCACCGGGTGGCCGCCGATGCCGTACACGTTGTGCCAGCGCCGGCCGCCGTGGCGGAACAGCAGCGTGCCCATCTTGCTCGAGTCGACGGCGGACTCCAGATCGTAGCGGCCGCCGGGCACGATGTTGATGAGCCCGAACGAGAAGCCGTCGGCGGAGCCGCCCACGTTGATGACGCCGATCTGGACGCCGTCGACCTCGCGCGCGACGTTGATCGGTGCGATCTGAACGCCGCGCAGCCGCCGCGCGACGTTGACCAGGCCCGCGAGCTGGATGTTCGCAGTGCCGCGCGCCACGCTGGCGATGCCGCCGGCCTGGAAGTTGGCGTCGTTGCCAGCGACCGAGGCGATACCCGCCGCCTGGATGTTCGCGTTGTGGCGCGCCACGGTCGCCACGCCGGCGAGCTGCAGGCCCGCATCGCCGCCGCTGAACGTGGCGATGCCGGCGAGCTGCGTCGACGCGCTGCCGCGCGCGAACGTGGCGATGCCCGCGGCCTGATGACCGGCCGTCGAGCGCGAGACCGCGGCGATGCCCGCGGCCTGCACGCCGTCGACGCGATCGGCGACCGCGGCGGTGCCGGCGATTTGCACGCCATCGAGATCACCGGCAACCGCCGCGACGCCTGCAACTTGTGTCCCCACCACGCGCGGGGCGAGCGCGACCACGCCGGCGACCTGGAATCCGCCGACGAGCCCGCGCTGGATATCGGCGATGCCGCTGATCGCCAGCCCGCTCGAGCCACCGCTGATGCCGACGAGCACGTTCATCGACAGGAAGTGCCGCACCCTGCCGACGCGCGTGAGATCCGTCGACAGCACCGGCACGAAGCCCAGGCCCAGCCAGCTGTGCTCGCCCGGTGGCTCGGGCGCAGGCGCCAGCACCGGTGCGCCCTCGCCCGGCGGCAGCCCCTCGGGCGGAACGGGCACGACCGCAGGCTCGCCGGGTGGTCCGGGCGGCGCAGGCGGCGGCGGTGGCGAGACCACGGCCGGCCCGTCGTCGGGCGGCTCGCCCGGCTCCGGCTCCTCGGGCGGCGCCGGTGGAACGTCGCCCACACCGGGCGCGGCGCGGTGGCGATCGCAGGCGGTGCGCGGCGGCGCGGCGGTGGTGACGGTGCGGGCGGTGCGACCTCGGCGGCCGACACGCGCACTCGCGGCGCCGGTGCCCACAACATGGC